>CAZIVY010000083.1:0-5016 GCA_964542505.1 uncultured Rhodospirillaceae bacterium | reverse complement strand
GTCTGGGTGGTGAAGGCGCAGATTCACGCCGGCGGACGCGGCAAGGGCGGCGGGGTCAAGCTTGCCCGCTCCCTCGACGAGGTGGAAAAGCTTTCCCGCGCCATGCTCGGCATGAACCTGGTGACCCACCAGACCGGCCCTGCCGGCAAGAAGGTGAAGCGCCTCTACGTCGAGGAAGGCTGCGCCATCGCCCGCGAGCTTTACCTCGGCATGCTGCTCGACCGCGTTTCCAGCCGCGTTACCGTCATGGCCTCCACCGCCGGCGGCATGGACATCGAGGAAGTGGCGGCGCACACCCCGGAAAAGATCGTCAAGGTCGCCATCGACCCCGCCACCGGGATGCAGCCCTTCCACGCCCGCAAGGTCGCCTTCGCCCTCGGCCTGAAGGACAAACAGGTGGGCGCCGCGGTCAAGTTCATGCTCGCGCTCTACGACGCCTATATGGGACTCGACGCCTCGCTGGTGGAGATCAACCCCCTGGTGGTGACCGACGCCGGCGCGCTGATCGCCTTGGACGCAAAAATGAATTTCGACGACAACGCGCTTTACCGCCATCCCGACGTCGAGGCGCTCCGCGACCTTGACGAGGAAGACCCGGCCGAGACCGAAGCCGCCAAGCACGCCCTCAACTACATCAAGCTCGACGGCTCCATCGGCTGCATGGTCAACGGCGCCGGCCTGGCCATGGCGACCATGGACATCATCAAGCTTTACGGCAGTTCCCCCGCCAATTTCCTCGACGTGGGGGGCGGCGCCACCAAGGAACGGGTGTCGGCGGCGTTCAAAATCATCCTTTCCGATCAAAATGTTAAAGGCATATTGGTCAACATTTTCGGCGGCATCATGCGCTGCGACGTGATCGCCGAGGGGGTGGTGCAGGCGGCCCGCGAGGTGAGCCTCGGCGTGCCGCTGGTGGTGCGCCTGGAAGGCACCAACGTGGAACTGGGCAAGAAGATACTCGCCCAATCCGGCCTCCCCATCATTTCCGCCGACAACCTGGCCCAGGCGGCGGAAAAGATCGTGGCGGCGGTAAAGGCGGCGGCGTGAAGGCGGCATCCTGATGGCGGTCCTTGTCGACAAGCGCACCAAGGTCATCTGCCAGGGCTTCACCGGCGCCCAAGGCACGTTCCATTCCGAACAGGCGATCGCCTACGGCACCCGCATGGTGGGCGGCGTAACCCCCGGCAAGGGCGGGACCAAGCACCTGGAACTGCCGGTGTTCGATACCGTCGCCCAGGCGGTGAAGAAAACCAAGGCTAACGCCTCGGTGATCTATGTCCCGCCGCCCTTCGCCGCCGACGCCATTCTCGAGGCCGTGGACGCCGCGATCCCCCTGGTGGTCTGCATCACCGAGGGCATTCCCGTCCTCGACATGGTGCGCGTCAAGCGCGCGCTTGCCGGCTCGCGCACCCGCCTCATCGGCCCCAATTGCCCGGGGATCATTACCCCCGACGAGTGCAAGATCGGCATCATGCCGGGCCATATCCACCGCCGCGGGCGCATCGGCATCGTTTCCCGCTCCGGCACCTTGACCTACGAGGCGGTGGCGCAGACCACCGCCGTCGGCCTCGGCCAGACCACCTGCATCGGCATTGGCGGCGACCCGGTGAACGGGACCAATTTCATCGACTGCCTGGAGCTTTTCCTCAAAGACGACGAAACCGCCGGAATCGTGTTCATCGGCGAAATTGGCGGCGCCGCCGAGGAGGATGCGGCGGATTTCTACCGGCGCTCCAAGCGCAAAAAACCGGTGGTCGGCTTCATCGCCGGGCGCACGGCCCCCCCGGGCCGGCGCATGGGCCATGCCGGGGCGATCATCGCCGGCGGGCGGGGCGGGGCCGACGCCAAGATGGAGGCCATGCGGTCCGCCGGCTTCACCGTCGCCGACAACCCGGCGGCTTTGGGCGCCAGCATGAGGGATTTGTTAAAGGGGTAGTTTGGTAGGCTGTACCCGCGGGGTTATTCTACCGACCCCCTAGACCGACGGAACACCTGGGAAGGCGCGGACTTAACCGCGCCGCATGACCATGACCACACAGCTCGACAAGACCTCGTTCCTCTACGGCGGCAATAGCGGCTTTATCGAGGAGATATTCGCCCGCTATCGCGCCGATCCCGCCACTGTCGATCCAAGCTGGCAGCAGTTCTTCGCCGTCCTCGGCGAGGACGCCCTGTCCGGAGCCAAGCCGGCGCCGTCCTGGAGCCCCGGGCGCGCCGTCGCGGTCATGGAAGAAGCGGGCCTGACCGGCGCCGACGGCGTGGTGGCGAAAGCGGCCAGGCAGGCGCAGGCGGCGGGCGTCGCCGACGTGCGAAGCGCGGCGCTCGACACCAGCCGCGCGGCGATGATCATCCGCGCCTACCGCATCCGCGGCCACTTGATGGCGAACCTCGATCCGCTGGGCCTCGAAAGCCGCGGGTCGCACCCCGAACTGGAGCCCGATTCCTACGGCTTCGCCGCCCACGACATGGACCGGCCGATCTTCATCAACTACATGCTCGGGCTGGAAAAGGCGACGCTGCGCGAAATCATCGCCATCTTGCGCCGTACCTATTGCTCGACCATCGGCGTCGAGTTCATGCACATCTACCACCCCGAACAGAAACAGTGGATTCAGGAACGCGTCGAAGGGCGCGAAAAGGAAGTCAGCTTCACCCGCGAAGGCAAGCGCGCCATCCTGACCAAATTGGCCGAGTCCGAGGGCTTCGAGCGTTTCCTGCAACTCAAGCACACCGGCACCAAGCGCTTCGGCCTCGAAGGCGCGGAATCGCTTCTGCCCGCCATGGAAGCGGTAATCAAGCGCGGCGGACAGTTGGGGCTGCAGGAAATCCTGCTCGGCATGCCCCATCGCGGCCGGCTCAACGTGCTGGCCAACGTCATGGCCAAGCCCTACCGGGCGATCTTCTCCGAGTTCCAGGGCAGCGTTTTCCACGGCGAGGATTTCCAAGGCTCGGGCGACGTCAAGTACCACCTTGGCACGTCATCCGACCGCGAGTTTGATGGCAACAAGGTGCACTTGTCGCTGACCGCCAACCCATCGCATCTGGAAGCCGTGAACCCGGTGGTGCTGGGTAAGGCGCGCGCCAAGCAGGCTCAGCTCGGCGACGTCGATCGCGGCAAGGTGCTGACGCTCCTCATTCACGGCGACGCCGCCTTCGCCGGCCAGGGCCTGGTGGCCGAGTGCTTTGCGCTGAGCGAGTTGCGCGGCTACCGCACCGGCGGCACGCTGCATTTCATCGTCAACAACCAGATTGGGTTCACCACCAGCCCCAGTTATTCGCGCTCGTCTCCCTATCCCAGCGACGCGGCCAAGGTGGTGCAGGCGCCGATCTTCCACGTCAACGGCGACGATCCGGAAGCGGTGGTGCACGTGGCCAAGGTGGCGACCGAGTTCCGCCAGAAGTTCAAGAAGGACGTGGTGGTGGACATGTTCTGCTACCGCCGCCACGGCCACAACGAGGCCGACGAACCGGCCTTCACCCAGCCGATGATGTACCGTGTCATCGCCCAGCACCCCACCACGCGCCAGATCTACGCCCGCCGCCTCGCCGCCGAGGGCGTGATTACCGAGGCCGAATCCGAGGCCATGGTCGCCAAGTTTCACGACACGCTCGAGGCGGACTTCGCGGCCGCGGATTCCTTTAAGCCGAACAAGGCGGACTGGCTCGAGGGGCGCTGGACCGGGCTCGCCAAGGCTTCCGGCGACGCGCGCCGCGGCGACACCGACGTGCCCATGGACCAATTGAAGGAAATCGGCCGCAAGCTCGCTGTGGTGCCGCCCAACTTCAACCTGCACCGAACCTTGAAACGCATTCTCGAACAGCGCCGCGCCGCCATCGAGGCCGGGGCCGCCATCGACTGGGCCACGGCCGAGGCATTGGCCTATGGCAGCCTCTGCGCCGAGGGTTGTCCGGTGCGCCTCTCCGGTCAGGACTCGGGGCGCGGCACTTTCAGCCAGCGCCACGCGGTGCTGATCGACCAGCAAAGCGAGGCGCGCTACGTGCCGCTGGCCAATCTGGCGCCGGACCAGGGCGCTTTCGAGGTCCACGATTCGCTTCTTTCCGAGGCGGCGGTGCTGGGTTTCGAATACGGCTTCAGCCTGGCCGAGCCGCAGGCGCTGGTGCTGTGGGAAGCGCAGTTCGGCGACTTCGCCAATGGCGCGCAGGTGATCATCGATCAATTCATCGCCTCTGGCGAATCGAAATGGATGCGCATGTCGGGGCTGGTCATGCTGCTGCCCCACGGCTATGAGGGGCAGGGGCCGGAGCATTCGTCCGCCCGCATCGAGCGCTTCCTGCAGTTGTGCGCCGACGACAACATCCAGGTCGCTAACTGCACCACGCCGGCGCAGTATTTCCACGTCCTGCGGCGCCAGGTTAACCGCAACTTCCGCAAGCCGCTGGTGATCTTCACGCCCAAGTCGCTGCTGCGCCACAAATTGGCGGTGTCGAGCCTGGCGGAGATGTCCACCGGCTCGACCTTCCACCGCGTGCTCTACGACAACGAGAAACTGGTTCCCGACGCCGCCGTCAAGCGGGTGGTTCTGTGCTCCGGCAAGGTCTATTACGACCTCTACGAGGAACGCGCCAAGCGCGGGTTGAAGGATGTTTTCCTTCTCCGCCTGGAACAGCTTTATCCCTTCCCGGACACGGCGCTGGCCACCGAACTCGAGCCCGTGAAGCATGCCGGCGAATTTGTCTGGTGCCAGGAGGAACCGCGCAACATGGGCGCCTGGAGCTTCGTCGAACCGCTGCTGGAAGACGTGCTCGCCAAGCTCACCGGCCGCGTCCAGCGCGCCGTCTACGCCGGACGCGCGGCGTCCGCATCGCCCGCCACCGGCCTTCACGCCAAACACCAAACCGAACAGGCGGCGCTGATCGAAGCCGCGCTGGCCGGCTGACAGGAAACACGCCATGACCGTCGAAGTTCGCGTTCCCACTCTGGGCGAATCGGTGACCGAAGCCACGATCGCCAAATGGCTGAAGCGCCAGGGCGACGCCGTGGCGCGCGACGAGCCC
>CAZIVY010000082.1:0-2567 GCA_964542505.1 uncultured Rhodospirillaceae bacterium | reverse complement strand
ATGCCCGGGGTCGCCGACCGCGGGCCGCCGATGGTCATGGTGTGGTAGGCCAGGGGCACCAACGCCATGAGCGGCACGACGACGGGAAACAGCAGGCCGAAGCTGGCTACTCCAAGCAACAGCGCCAGGATCCACAACGGCACCATGAGGGTGGCGATGGCCGATATGTCGATCCCATAGGCGATCACCCGGCGCCAGGCGACGCCGGTGAAAAACGCGGCCGGGAAGTCGGCGGTCTCGCTTCCGCGTCCCGAAGTTACCGCCGATGGAATGATGTGGCGCGATGCGGCCATGCGAGGTCGATGCCGGTTCGAGGCTGGTGGCCGGATTCTGCCAGACCTGGAACGGGCTGTCAGCCCGGACCACTAGCAGGCTGTTGAAAAACCCCTAGTTTATCGCGTCAGGATGTGATTCCTGGTTGGCGGGGTGGAGCCAGCAAGGAGATCTGTGATGCGCGGAACGGACGAGCGGTCGGGATCGCTGTTTTCCTACGTGGACATCGAGGCGCGGGTTCCGGCGACGCATCCCTTGCGCGGCATCCGGGAGCTGGTGAACGGAGCCCTGGCCAGGCTGGACCGGCGGTTCGAAGCGCTTTATTCGGCGGAGGGGCGTCCGTCGATTGCGCCGGAATGGCTGGTGCGGGCGAGCCTGTTGCAGCTGTTCTATACGATTCGTTCCGAGCGGCAGTTGATGGAGCGGCTGGATTTCGATCTCCTGTTCCGCTGGTTCGTGGGCCTGGGGATCGACGACGAGGTCTGGAATCACTCGGTGTTTTCCAAGAACCGCGACCGTCTGCTGACGACCGAGATCGCCCAGGAGTTCCTGGCGGCGTTGCTGGCCGATCCCCAGGTCGAGCGCCTGCTCTCCCATGAGCACTTCTCGGTGGACGGGACGCTGCTCAAGGCCTGGGCGTCGATGAAGAGCTTTCGCCCGCGGGACGGCGGGGGCAGCCCGCCGGAAGGCGGCCGCAATGGCGAACGGGATTTTCGGGGCGAGAGGCGTTCCAACGAGACCCACGCCAGCACGACCGATCCGGATGCCCGGCTCTATCGCAAAGGCAACGGCCAGGAGAGCAGGCTTTGCTACATGGGTCATGCCCTGATGGAGAACCGCCACGGATTGGCGGTGGCGGGCGAGGTGACGCACGCCACCGGCACCGCCGAAAGGGACGCCGCGCTCGGGATGGTCGATAACCACCGGCCAAGCAAGGACCGGATTACCCTGGGCGGCGACAAGGGCTATGACGTGGCGGACTTCGTCGAGAATCTGCGTGCGCGCGAGGTCACGCCGCATGTCGCCATCGACGGCCATGTCCGGGTCACGGGCAAGCCCCGCAAGACCGCCATCGACAAACGCACCACCCGGCATCCGGGCTACGCGATCAGCCAGATCATCCGCAAGCGGATCGAGGAAATCTTCGGCTGGGCCAAGACCGTCGGCGGTTTGACCCAGGTCAAGCTGCGCGGTCTGGCCAAGGTCAAGGCCGTCTTCCTCTTCGCCTTGGCCGCCTACAACTTGATCCGCCTTCCCAAGCTGCTGGCCCCCGCGGGATAGGCGCGTTCACCACCAAGGGACCATCCTGGAAATCAACCAACGACGCCCGAAAACATGATTCTCGAAACCGATAATCCCATGCCCACGCCAACGGAAAACCCAACGAACAAGCCGTTCACCGGTTTTTCAACAGCCTGCTAGCGGCGCAGCGGCGGGGGCAGAGCCGAGGTCGGTACGATGCTGCCGGGAGCGACCGGGGCTTCGCGCAGGAGGACGATCGAAATCCGCCGGTTCGACGGGTTCAGCGGATTGTCGGGAAACAGCAACTCGCGCTCGGCCTTGCCGGTGACATGTTCGATGCGCGTCGCCGGCACGCCGGCTTCGATCAACGCCCGCCGGCTGGCATTGGCGCGGTCGGCGGACAGCTCCCAATTGCTGTAGCCGCCCTCGCGGCGGTAGGGCTGGGCGTCGGTGTGCCCGGTGATCGAGAGCGCGTTGGGCAGCCGGCCGACGATCTTCGCCACCGTCGCCATCAGCCGGCGGGCTTGCTCGTTCATGCCCGCGCTGCCGCTGGGGAACATCGATTGCAGTTCTTGATCGACCAACTGGATGCGCAAGCCTTCCGGAGTCATATCGACCACCAAATGGCGCGCCATTTCGGCCTGATCGGGGCTTTCCTGGATGGCCTGGCGCAAGGCGGACGCGGTGTTGCGGAAGGACTCCTGTTCGCGTTCCGCCAGCCGGCGCGCGATCTCGGCGTCGCTCGTGTCCTGGTTCTTGGCGTCGGGATCGGGCGGCGGCGACAAGCCGACCACCACGGCGGCGGCGCCCTCGGTGGAAATGCGGTTGCCGTCGCTAATGATGGTGCGGCCGCCGAGGACGCCCCCGGCGCCGCTCTTCGAGTTGCTGATTTGGCTGGGCGCAAAATAGTCGGCGATGCCGTTCTTCTGCTCGTCGGTGGTGACGTTGAGAAGCCAGAGGAGGAGAAAAAAGGCCATCATGGCGGTGACGAAATCGGCGTAGGCCACCTTCCACGAGCCGCCGTGGTGGGCGTGCCCCTGAACCTTCTTCAC
>CAZIVY010000081.1:0-6471 GCA_964542505.1 uncultured Rhodospirillaceae bacterium | reverse complement strand
CTTGTCGAGCAGGAACTCCATCGCGTCCACGACGCCCATGGGCATGAGGATGCGGCGCAGCACCCACATCTTGGAAAGCGTCGCCTTGTCCACCAGCAGCTCTTCCTTGCGCGTGCCCGACTTGGTGATGTCGATGGCCGGGAAGGTGCGCTTGTCGGAAAGCTTGCGGTCGAGAATGATTTCCGAATTGCCGGTGCCCTTGAACTCCTCAAAGATCACTTCGTCCATGCGCGAACCGGTATCGATCAGCGCGGTCGCGATGATGGTCAGCGATCCGCCTTCCTCGATGTTGCGCGCGGCGCCGAAAAAGCGCTTCGGCCGCTGCAACGCGTTGGCGTCCACGCCGCCGGTGAGCACCTTGCCCGATGACGGCACCACGGTGTTGTAGGCGCGCGCCAGGCGGGTGACCGAATCGAGCAGGATCACCACGTCGCGCTTGTGTTCCACCAGGCGCTTGGCCTTCTCGATCACCATTTCCGCCACTTGCACGTGCCGCGCCGCCGGTTCGTCGAAGGTGGAGGAGATGACCTCGCCCTTCACCGAGCGCGACATGTCGGTGACTTCCTCCGGCCGCTCGTCGATGAGCAGCACGATCAGATAGACGTCCGGGTGATTGGCGGCGATGGAATGGGCGATGTTCTGCAGCAGCATCGTCTTGCCGGTGCGCGGCGGGGAGACGATCAAGGCGCGCTGTCCCCGGCCCTGGGGCGCGATGAGGTCGATGACCCTGGCCGAGCGGTCCTTGATGGTGGGGATGTCCATCTCCAGCTTGAACCGCTCGTCGGGGTAGAGCGGCGTCAAATTGTCGAAGTGCACCTTGTGACGGCTTTTCTCCGGGTCCTCGAAATTGATCGTATTGACCTTCAGCAGGGCGAAATAGCGCTCCCCGTCCTTGGGGCTGCGGATCGGCCCCTCGACCGAATCGCCGGTGCGCAAGCCGAAGCGTCGGATCTGGCTCGGGCTGACGTAAATATCGTCGGGCCCCGGCAGGTAATTCGCTTCCGGCGAGCGCAGAAACCCGAATCCATCCTGCAAGACCTCGAGCACGCCTTCGCCCAGAATCTCGACGTCCTTTTCCGCCAATTGCTTCAGGATCGCGAACATCATGTCCTGCTTGCGGAGGGTGGAGGCGTTTTCCACCAGCAACTCCTCGGCGAAGGTCAGAAGTTCGGTCGGTGTCTTGGATTTCAGTTCGTGAAGATTCATGGGGATACCGTCATGGAGGGCGCCCGTCCGGCCTTGGGTAACCAGTTCGTGGCCGGGTTTTTTCGGGGATTCATGCCGCGCGTATCATGGCGCGGCTGGAAGCTGGCGGGTCTTTTGGCGGGTTGTTCGTGCGTGGCGACCGTCCGACCCTGACGCCGCCGACGCCCATTATTTAGGTTCACACTAGACCGAAAGTCAATCCCGTCACTGGGGAAATTTCAATGACCGGCATCAGAATGGTCGGACAATCACCAACACGATGATCCCGATCATCAGCAGCGTCGGGACTTCGTTGATCACTCGGTAGAACTTTTCGCTGTGGCGGTTGGCGTCCCGCTCGAAGTCCTTTCGCCAGCGCGCCAGCAGGCCGTGGGCCGCGCTCATCGCCAGGACCAGGGCGAATTTGGCGTGGAACCAGGGCGCCAACCACCAGGACCCCTGGGTAGCCAGAATCAGGCCGAAAATCCAGCTCGCCGCCATCGCCGGGTTGACAATGGCGCGCAGCAAGCGGCGCTCCATCACCTTCAGCATGGCGCTTTCCGGCGACCTTGGCGCTACTCCCGCATGATAGACATAAAGCCTTGGCAAATAAAGCATTCCCGCCATCCACGCGATGATGGCGATAACGTGCATGGCCTTGACCCAGGGGTACCAAGTCACCGTCTTCCGACCCCCAGGGCAAATGCGCAACGCTTGTGGTCGGTCGGGCAGAGGCGGGCGCCCGTGGCGCAGGCAACGCCTGGCCGGGCGTTTCTCACCAGCCGCGCCAGGCCGTCGATGAAATGCGGCTCGGTTCCCACCGCCCCGACACGGATATAGGCAGGAATTCCAACCGCTTCCGCACGCTCGCGAAAATCGATATCCAATTCCACCAGGGTCTCCACGTGCTCGGACACGAAGGCGATGGGGCAGACCACCAGCGGTACCTGGTCCCGGCCGGCGCGGACGATTTCCTCTTCCGTCGACGGCCCGATCCACTTCAAGGGTCCGACCCGGCTCTGGTAGCACACCTTCCAGTCGAGCTCGCGTCCCTCGGGCGTCGCCGCTAGCGCCCCCGCCACGGCCGCCGACGTCTGTTCCACCTGCCACTGATAGGGATCGCCCGCGGCCACGATCTTTTCCGGCAACCCGTGAGCCGAGAACAACAATCTCGGCCGGCCGAATTTCTTCGCTGCCGCCAGTGCGGGCAGGATAAGCCGCGCTTGCGCCTCCACCAACCCGGCGTCGGTGGGGTAGCAGCATACCGCCCGCGTCGGCACATCCAAGCCTGCGGCTTTCGTCGCCGCCGCCCAGTTTTTTAGCGACGATCCCGCCGTCGTGGAGGAAAACTGCGGATAGAGCGGTAACAGGATGATGCGATCGGGCTCCCACTTCTTCACCTCGTGGGCCACGTCGCGGGCAAACGGCCGCCAATAACGCATGGCGATGAAGACATGGGCGGGTCCCTCACGCGCCAGACTGGCCTGCAGGGCCTTGGCCTGCTCGCGGGTTTCCGCCAAGAGCGGCGACGAACCCCCGATCTTGGCGTAATTCAGCCCCGCCGACGGCGCCCGCCGCCGCGACGCCAAGGTCGCCACCAGCCAGCGGACAGGGTTGGGCAGGTCGATGATCGCGCGGTCGTAGAACAGATTGAACAGGAAGGGCGCTACGGCGTCTGGCCGGTCGGGCCCGCCAAGGTTGAACAGCACCACCGCGGTCCGCGTCAGGTTGCTCGCTATGTCGTCGCTTTTTTTTGTCGTCATGCTTTTCGGCTGGCGCGAACGCTGGGCGGCCCTATCGGGGCTTCCAGCCGCGCACGGTGGATATCAGTTCCGCCACATTGTCTATCGGTACTTCCGGCACCACGCCATGCCCCAGATTGAAGATCAGCGGGCCGCGCCCCATGGCTTCCAGCACCGCGGTCGCGGCCGTCCGCATGGCCTGGCCGCCTACCACCATCAATTGCGGATCGATATTGCCCTGCACCGCCGACTGCCGCTGAAGGTGCTTTGCCGCCCAGCGCGGATCGATGCTTTCGTCGATTCCCACCGCGTCGGCCCCCACCGCTTTGGCAAAGCCGGCGTACCGCATGCCCGCGCCGCGTGGAAAGACGATGATCGGAATGTGCGGATGCGCCGCTTTCACCCGCCGAACCAGCACCGCGATGGGCACCCGGCACCAGCGGTCGAACTGCTCCGCCGCAAGACTACCGGCCCAGCTATCGAAAATCTGCAGCGCCTCGGCGCCGGCGGCGATCTGTGCGTCGAGATAGCCGAACGTCGCCTCCACCAGCATATCGATGAGCTTGCCGAAACCCGCCGGATTTCCATAGGCCCAACGCTTGGCGAGTTCGTGATTGCGGCTTGTTCCGCCCTCCACCATATAGCTCGCCACCGTCCACGGTGCGCCGGCAAACCCGATCAAGGCGCAGTTCTTGGGCAAGTCCCGCCGCACGCGGCGGATGGTTTCATAGACCGGCGCCAATCCGTCACGCACCGCTCCGACGTTGAGGCGCGCCAAGTCCGCTTCCCCCTTGAGCGCCTCGAGCTGCGGTCCCACATCGTCCACATAGCGCAATTTCTGGCCCAAGGCATGCGGCACCAGCAGAATGTCGGCGAACAGGATGGCGGCGTCGAACCCGAACCGCCGGATCGGCTGCAACGTCGCTTCGGTCGCCAGATCGGGGCTGAGGCAAAATTCCAGGAAGCCCGGCGCCTGGGCTCGCAGCTTCTTATACTCGGCCAGGTAGCGGCCAGCCTGGCGCATCAGCCAGATCGGCGGCGGCTGCACGGTTTCACCGCGCAGCACCGACAAAAGCGGCTTTTTTATCGCGACAACGGGTGTTCGGGGTGCGTTCATGGACAGAGCAAACTACCTATCTAGAGTAAGTAAATAAAGGGTAGTGATGGTAGTTGGCGGCGGGAAACCGGGGATTAAATCGATCCACCAGGCGTGTGCGCAACTCCGTGGACAATCTGTCGCGTTCATATTTAGCCGTGGATAACCCTGCCGCCATCGTCTTGCGAGGGCGGGAATTCGCCGTTATGCACATGGTGGAACAGTGAAGATAAGAACCGTCATGGCCGCGCATGAATATCGTTATCCACGCTCCAAGCCTACCGGCTTGGCGATTATCCACAGGCCTGTTGCGGCGCGCATGCTTTATCGCTCAGCGGGGAGCGAATCCGCAGCCTTGGCCGATGACGCCATTCTGTCCCCAGGTTTCATGCCCTTGTACCGGACCTCGCTTTAGCGCCCGCCCATGAACCGCTATCAGCTGCATCTGGTCTCCGACGCCACCGGCGAAACCTTGACCGGCTTGACCCGCGCCGCGCTAGCCCAATTCGAGCACGCCAAGGAAACCAACGAACACCGTTGGGTTTTCGTCCGCAGCGCGGAACAAATGCAGCGCGTCATCGCCGGCATCGAATCGCAACCCGGCCTGGTGCTGTTCACCCTCGTGGACCTTGAGTTGCGGCAGATCCTCCAAGACGGTTGCCGGCGCTTGAAACAGCCCTGTATCTCCGTGCTCGATCCGGTGATCGCGGCCTTCGTGAACTTCTTCGGCGAACGCGCGCTGGGCGAACCGGGCCGCCAGCACGAACTCGATCAAGAATATTTTGGCCGCATCGAGGCCATGGACTTCACCATGACCCACGACGATGGCCAGCACACCGAAGACCTGGACACCGCCGACATCATCCTGGTGGGGATATCGCGAACCTCGAAGACCCCGACCGCGATCTACCTTGCCAACCGCGGCCTGAAGACCGCTAACGTGGCCTTCGTTCCCGGCATCGCCCTGCCGCCGCAACTGGAGGCGGCGCGCAAGCCCCTGATCGTCGGCCTGACCGTCAATGCCGACCGGCTGGTGCAAGTGCGGCGAAATCGCCTGCTGTCGCTCAAGCAAACCGATGAAACCGCCTATGTGGATGCTGAGGCGGTGAAGGCCGAGATCGCCGCCGCCCGCAAGCTTTTCACCCGCCTCGGCTGGCCGGTGATCGATGTCACCCGCCGCTCGATCGAGGAAACGGCGGCGGCCGTGCTCAACCTCTATGACGAGCGGAAGGAGAAGGGCGGGTGAGGGCGCCGGCGCGCGTGGTGCTGGCTTCCGCTAGCCCGGCGCGGGCGCGTCTTTTGGCCGCCGCCGGCGTCGCCGCCGAGGTGATGCCGGTTCCTCTCGACGAGGCGGAAATTCGCGCCTCTCTTGGCGCCGAGGGCGCGTCCGCCGCCACCGCGGCGCAGGCCTTGGCCGAACTTAAGGCCGAACGCTGCTCGGCCCGGAACCCGGACGCGGTGGTGATCGGTGGCGACCAGATCCTGGCCCTCGACGCCCGCTGGTTCGCCAAGCCCGTCAATTCGGCCGCGGCGCGCGACCAGCTTCGCGAGTTGCGCGGCCGCACCCATGTGCTGGCGACGGCCGTGGCGGTGGCGCGGGACGGGCGCGCGGTGTGGCGTCACGTGGACGCGGCCAAAATGACCATGCGCGATTTCACCGACGCCTTTCTCGACGCCTATCTTGACGCCGAGGGCGAGGGGATCCTGGGCTCTGTCGGCGCCTATTGTCTGGAGGGCAGGGGGGCGCAGCTCTTCAGCCGCGTCGAGGGCGACTATTTCGCCATCCTTGGCCTGCCCCTGCTGCCGCTGCTGGCGTTTCTCCGCCAGCACGGCGCGCTGGCGGCCTGAAAGGAGGCGCGGGTGATCGTCCTCGGCCTTACCGGCTCCATCGGCATGGGCAAGAGCGAGGTCGCGCGAATGTTCCGCGCCCGCAACGTTCCCGTCTTCGACGCCGACGCGGCCGTGTCCGCGCTCTACGCCGCCGGCGGCGCGGCGGTGGGGCCGCTGGCGACAACCTTTCCCGACGCCGTCCGTGCCGGCGCCGTGGATAGGGCGGAATTGAGCCGCATGGTGGTGAACGAGCCGGCGGCGTTGCGGCGTCTTGAGGCCATTGTCCATCCCCTGGTGCGCTCCGAGGAGGAATCTTTTCTCAACCTTCAGCGCGCCGCCGGCGTACCGCTGGCGGTGCTCGAAATCCCGCTCCTGTTCGAAGGCCCCGACCCCCGCCGCTGCGATCATGTCGCCGTGGTCAGCGCCCCCCCCGGCGTGCAGCGTCGCCGCGTTCTCGCCCGCCCGGGAATGACGGCGGAGAAGTTCGAGGCGCTCCTTGCCCGCCAGGCGCCGGACGAGGAAAAACGCCGCCGCGCCGACTTCGTCATCGACACCTCGGGCGAGCTCGCGGCTACCGAGGAACAGGTGCGCCAGCTCATCGACAAGCTCACCGCCGGC
>CAZIVY010000080.1:0-2116 GCA_964542505.1 uncultured Rhodospirillaceae bacterium | reverse complement strand
CTGGCCGGGTTTTCAGACCGTTAGGCCAAGGAGGCCGCAAATGAAGATCATCGTCATCGCCCACCGCAGCCAAAAGTTCAAGCCGGACGAGATCGCCAAGCACCTTCCCGCCGAGGCCAAGCGGGCACTGCAGTTCTTCGCCGAGGATTTCGTCCGCGAAATCTACAGCCGCCATGACGGCAAGGGCGCGGTGCTGGTGGTCGAGGCCGAAAGCGAAGCCGCCGCGCGGGCGAAACTGGCCGACCTGCCGCTGGTCAGACTGGGCATGCTCGACCTCGATTTCTACCCGGTGGGGCCCTATCGCGGCATCCTCGCCGCCGCCAACGCCTGAAAACGAACACTCCTTACCCCCGCGACCGCGCGCGCAGCGGCCGCATTCGCCTGTTTTCATTGAATTTTCACCATCCGCGCCCAGGATCGGCGCGGGTTGGCGGCGGTTGCCGCCCATCGATCCGTTGCCGCAAGGGAGCACGGGCCAGACTGCATGTCGGTGTTCGAGCGCCTGCCTTCGCTGGCCAAAGCGGGTATGCCGCGGCGCGACCTCGCCACGGCCGAGACCCTGTTCCGTCACGGCGATCCGGCGACCGAATTCTACGAAGTCGAAACCGGCCTGGTGCGCCTGGTGCTGCCCACCGCCGAGGGGCGCGACATCATCGCCCACCTGGTGCGGCCGGGCGAGATGATCGTCGAGGCGGCGCTTTTTCCCGACCGTCACCGCTGCAACGCGGTGGCGGCGCGGCCGACGCGCGTGCGCTGCTACGATCGCCGGGCGGTCATGGCGGCGCTGAGCGTGAACCCGCAGGCCGCGCTCGACCTGATCGCCAGCATGGCGGCGCAGATCCGGGCGTTGCGCGCCAATCTTGAAATCCGCCACCTTCGCACCGCCGACCGGCGCGTGTTGCAGCATGTGAGCGCGCACGCCGGGCCCGCCGACGGCCGGATGCCGCTCGACGGCTCGCTCAAGGACCTGGCCGCGCTGCTGGGGCTCACCCACGAAACGCTCTACCGCACGCTCTCGCGGCTGGAGCGCGAGGGCATCATCGCGCGCGATGCCCAGGCCATCACCCTAAAAAAATCCGTGGCCATATGACAGCAATCATAACAGTAATTAACAATAAAGGTTAATATCCGTAAATAATAATCTCCGGCCAAGAGATCAGCCGAGCCGACCGACTCAATCGCGCCAAACATAAGGCGACGGCGGCGGCCAAGATCGTGGACCGGATAGGGAAGACGGAGACTACGGGGTAAGCGCCACCGTAGCGACGGGGGGATTGCCGCCAATTGCGCGGCCAGCGCCGCCAGGCAAGGTCCGGCGGCGAAGTTCGGGGGATCGAGGCTTCGCCTCGCGCGCCTTCGACGCCATTCCTTGTCGCCAGGGCAGCACCTCGCCGTCGCCGTTCGAAATCGACGGGTACGTTCCCGCCTCGCCGCACGGCCAGGCGGCGCGGGAACACAGGGGGCACAGGCTATGAATCTCGAACCGAGCTTCGTGGTCGGCGACAGCCGATTGTTTCGCGAAGGCCTGCAAATGCTGTTCACCGGCACGCCTTACGAGGTGGTGGCCAGCGGCAGCAAGATCGCGACGATGAAATTCGTCAACGACAAGGAAGTGAAGCCGCGCCTGGTGATCCTGATCCTGTCGCAGCAGAACCCCTCCGACACCAGCGAGCTGAAGGAAACGCGCCGGCGCTACCCCGACGCCCGCATCGTCGTTCTCGCCACCCAGCCCAGCCAGCATCACTTCACCACCTGCCTGACGGCCGGGGTCGACGGCTATTTGTTCACCGACATTTCGCGCGACGTGCTGATGGAATCGCTGCGGCTGCTGTTCCTGGGGGAAAAGGTGTTTCCCACCATCCTGGCGGCGTGGATAGTGGACGACACCCGGCGCGCGCCAGAACCCTACAGCGCCAACGCGTCGTCGCGCCGGCTGACCCCGCGCGAGATCGAAATCCTGCGCCACATCGCCTCCGGCGAAGCCAATAAGGCGATCGCCGCCCGGCTCGGCATCAGCGACGCCACGGTGAAGCTGCACCTGCGCAAGCTGCTGCGCAAACTGGGCGCCGCCAACCGCACGCAGGCGGCCATCTGGGCGATGAACAACGGCTTCGGC
>CAZIVY010000079.1:0-2076 GCA_964542505.1 uncultured Rhodospirillaceae bacterium | reverse complement strand
GCCATCGACACGATCAGCATCTGGTCGGGCAAGACGGTCAGCTGGTTGATCCTGCCCATGGTCGGCAGCCTGGTTTACGAGGTCGTCGCCCGTTACCTCTTCAACGCGCCGACGGTGTGGGCCTACGACATGACCTACATGCTGTACGGGAGCTTTTTCATGCTCGGCGCGGCCTACACCCTGCAGCGCAAGGGCCATATCCGCACCGACCTGCTCTACGGATTCTGGCCGCCGCGCCGGCAGGGGATCGTGGACGCGGTCTGCTACCTCCTGTTCTTCTTTCCCGGAATGATCGTCCTTCTCGTCGTGACCTGGGAATTCTTCGCCGTCTCTTTCGGGCGGGGCGAGCGGGCGGTGACGAGCCCGTGGATGCCGGTCGTCTACCCGCTCAAGGGGGCGATGTTCGCGGCGATATTTCTCCTGATCCTTCAGGGGGTGGCCGAGTTCCTGCGCAGTTGCTACGCCGCGGCCAAGGGAAAATGGCCGTGAGCCCCGAGATTCTAGGCTTCGCCGGCCTCGGCGCGCTGTTCGTGGCGATCTTCGTCGGGTTTCCCATCGCCTTCACCTTGATCGCGGTGGCCGTGGTCTTCGGCTATATCGGCCTCGGCCCGATGGTCTTCTACCTGATGACACTGCAGTTTTTCGCGGTGATGAAGGAGACGACGCTCGCCTCGGTGCCGTTCTTCCTGTTCATGGGCTTTCTGCTCGAGCGGTCGGGGCTGATGGAGCGCCTGTTTCGCAGCATTCAGATGCTGCTCGGCGGCTTGCGCGGCTCGCTCTATCTCGCGGTGCTGGTCACGGCGACCATTTTCGCCGCCGCCACCGGGATCGTCGGCTCGTCGGTGACGCTGCTTGGCGTCATGGCCGCGCCGGCCATGAAGCGGAGCGGCTACAACGTCCCGCTCTCGGCCGGCGCCATCGCCGCCGGGGGCACGCTCGGCATCCTGATCCCGCCGTCGGTGATGCTGATTGTCATGGGTCCGGTGGTCGGCGTGCCGACGACGTACCTGTTCGCCGCCGCCGTTCTGCCCGGACTGCTGCTGTCGTCGCTTTACATCGGCTACACGTTGTTGCGCTGTCACCTCGATCCCACGCTTGGGCCACCGCTGCCGCCGGAGGAGCGCGCCGCGAGCGTGTGGCACGCGCTCCTCGATCTCGCCATCGGCGCCGTGCCGGTGATCGTGGTCATCCTCGCGACGCTGGGCGTCATCCTCGCCGGAATCGCCACGCCGACCGACGCCGGCGCGGTGGGCGCGTTCGCCGTGCTGCTGTTGATCGCGGCCTATGGCCGGCTGACATGGAGCCTCTTGAAGCAGGCCGTCTGGTCCACCCTCGAGGTTTCCAGCATGATCCTGCTGCTGGTGTCGGCGTCGAATTTTTTCGGCGCGGTCTTCTCGCGCCTTGGCAGCGCGACGCTGATCGCCGATTCGCTCCTCGGGCTGGACCTGCCGCCGACGATCTTGCTGATCGTCATCCTGGCGGTCATCTTTCTGCTCGGCTGGCCGCTGGAATGGGTGCCGATCGTGCTCATCGTGGTGCCGATCCTGCTGCCGATCGTGCAAAAGGCGGGCATCGACCTGATCTGGTTTTGCACCTTGGTCGCCGTCTGCCTGCAGACGGCGTGGCTGTCGCCGCCGGTGGCGCTGTCGGCCTATTTCCTCAAAGGCGTTGTCCCCGACTGGAGCCTGAGGGACATCTATTCCGGCATGCTGCAATTCATGTGGTTGCAGATCGTGGGGCTGGCGCTGGTGTTCGCGTTTCCCGCGCTCGCGCTCTGGCTGCCGAAGATTCTTTTCTAGGCCGCCGCCGGCGTCAGCCGGCTTTGGACATCGCGGCGAGTTCGGCGTTGAGGCGCTTCACTTCCGCCGCAATGGCGGCGATGGTCTCCGGGTCCGCCCAGGAGCGGTGCTCGCCCCGCGCATAGGCCAGGGCGTTGCGGAAGTACATGAAGGCGTTCAGGCGGCCGCGCACATAGTTGTTTTGCTGGCGCATCACCTTGCCGGGCGTGCCCATGACGATGGAATTGGGCGGAATGACGGTGTTCTCTTTCAGGAAGCTGCCGCCGGCGACGATGGT
>CAZIVY010000078.1:0-1820 GCA_964542505.1 uncultured Rhodospirillaceae bacterium | reverse complement strand
GGGCCTGATGACGGGGCGCTGGGCGTCAAGACGCGCGCCGCGATTCGCGCTTTTCAGCGCGACAAGGCACTTGCCGTCGATGGCGAAGCGACTCCCGCGTTGAGGGCGTCGCTGCGGACCGAGATCGAGATCGCTTCCGTGCCGGCGGCGGCGCCGAGCAACCGCGAACTCGCCAACAGCGGCAGCGGTTTCGCCGTAAGCCGCAGCGGGCATGTCCTGACCAGCCATCACGTCGTCGATGGTTGCGCCGAAATCACCGCCAAGCCCGTGGGCGGCAAGAGCATCAAGGCGGAGACCGTCGCCCGCGACGAACCGAACGACTTGGCGCTGATAAAAATCGCGGCGGCGAACGCCATCGCGGCCTTCCGCTCCGAACGGCCGATGCGGGCCGGCGATGCGATCGTCGCCGTCGGCTATCCGCTGCCCAGCCTGTTGGCGAGCGAAGCCAAGGTCAGCACCGGCACGGTGAGCGCGCTGGCCGGCCTGCACAACGACGCGCGGCACTTGCAAATCGCCACTCCCGTTCATCGCGGCAATTCCGGCGGTCCGCTGCTGGATTCGAAGGGTCATGTCGTCGGCGTGGTGGTCGCCAAGCTCGATGCGCTCAAGGTCGCGGGGGCCATGGGCGATCTGCCGCAGAACGTCAGTTTCGCGGTCAAGACTGGCGTGGTGCGCGCGTTTCTCGACTCCACGGGCGTGGCCTACGATGTCGCCGGCGTCGGCCGCGAGCTCAATCCCGCCGAGATTGGGGAAAAGGCCAGATCCTACACCATGCAAATCGAGTGCTGGAAATAGGCCGGGTGGCCGTTCGACCCGCCTGGCTCGCATTCGCGGCGTTCCTCCTCGTTCCGGCGCTGGCCTGGGCCGAGGTGGATGACGGACTGGCGGGCTATCATGGCGAGGACTACGCGCAACTGGCGCGCGAAATGGCGCCCCAGGCCGCGGCCGGCAACGCCGCCGCCCAGCTCACCCTCGCCATGCTCCATGAAACCGGCAGGGGGGTCGCGCGCGACGAGGCGCAAGCGGCGCGCTGGTACGCCGAGGCGGCGGCCCAAGGCATGGCGGAAGCGCGCTTGCGTCTTGGCATCATGTACGCCGAGGGAAGGGGCGTGGCGGCGGACAAGGCGCGGGCGCATCTGTGGCTGGCCTTGGCCCTGCAGGCGCTTCCCGACAGCGCGCTGCGCGATGAGGCGGTGGAGGCGCTGGCCGGCCTCGCGCGGCGCATGAGCGCGGCGGAAATCGCCGCGGCTTCGCTTCTGGCGCGCGGCGTCAAGGGAGACCGCTAACCCCGCGCCTTGCCGGATGGCCTGAAAACCCGCACTCTGGCGGCGGGAGGCTCACGTTGCGCCGCATTGTTCTTGCCGTTGCCGTTCTGCTGGTTCTCGTCGTTCTGCCGGCGGGGCTGGCGTACCGCTATTTCCTGCCGTCGGTGGAGGTGGCGCCGGCGGTGAACGGCCCGGCGGTGCAGGCGGTCTACGCCACCGGCGTCGTGGAGCCCGTGCGCTGGGCGAAGATCGGGCCGCTGGCCACCGGGCGCATCGTCGGCATCGCGGTCGAGGAAGGACGGCAGGTGAAGGCCGGCGACGTGCTGGCGACGCTGGACGACCGCGAGGCGCGGGCGCGGGTCGTGGAGCTGGAGGCGCGGCTCGCCTATCTCGACGAGCAGGTGCGCCGCTTCAGCCGCTTGCGCGAATCCGGGGCGGCCAGCCAGCAAGCCTACGATCAAGCCAGAGCCGACATGGAGCAGACGCGCGCGGCGCTGGATGGCGCCCGCAAGCGCCTCGCCGACATGACGCTGCGCAGCCCGCTCGCCGGCATCG
>CAZIVY010000077.1:0-2429 GCA_964542505.1 uncultured Rhodospirillaceae bacterium | reverse complement strand
ATGGTTCGACGCGGTGATGGTGCGCCAGGCGATGCGCCTCGGCGGCGTCCACGGCATCGCCCTCACCAAGCTCGACGTGCTCGACGGCATGCCCGAATTGAAAGTGGCCACTTCCTACCGGCTGGACGGGCGCACGCTCAATCACCTGCCGGCGAACATGACGGCGCAGGCGAAGGTCGAGCCGGTCTATGAGAGCATGGAAGGCTGGAGCGGGAGCACGCAGGGCGCGCGCTCCTGGGCGCATCTGCCGGCGACGGCGATCAAATACGTCCGCCGCATCGAGGAACTGATCGGCGCGCCCGTCGCGCTGCTCTCCACCAGCCCGGAGCGCGAGGACACCATCCTGGTCAAGGACCCCTTCGAGGATTGAGGGTAGTTGCCTTGGCCCCCCGGCTCGGCAACACTGGCGGCATGGACCGCGACGAGGCGATGAAAATCCTGCGCGCGCACGAGAACGAGCTGCGCGCCCTGGGCGTCACCCGCTTGGCCTTGTTCGGCTCGGTGGCGCGCGGCGACGCCCGTCCCGACAGCGACGTGGACGTGATGGTCGATATCGAGCCGGGGCGACGATTTTCCCTGTTGGATATATCGGGCGTCCGGCTGTTTTTGTGCGATCTGTTCGGCCGCGACGCCAACGTGGTGATTGCTGAGGATCTGCGGCCGGCGTTCCGCCAGCGCATCGCCGACGACCTGGTGGCGGTGTTCTGATGGCCGCCGCGACGCCGGGCGATCAGCCCTTGCGTTTCTTCGTTGGGCGGGCGGCCTTGGCCTCGGCGGCGGCGCGCTCAAGGTTCAGCGCCAGCAGGCGGGCGAGGATGTCGTCGCCGGACAGGTCCGCCGGCCAGCCATAAGCGGCGGCGACCGCGTCGTCCAGCTCCCGGTGCGCGTTTTGCAGCCATGTGGGCCGCTGGTTGTAAAGGTTGGTCAATGTGCGCTTCTTGAGTTCCGCGGCCGCCGTCTTGTCGGTCCTCGGCAGGATGCGTTCGGGGAAGCCCGGCACCACCTCCGGCTCGCGCTTCACCAGATCGGACGGGTTCAACCAATTCTCGCGCAGTTCGTTCATTCGCCGCGCGGCGGCGGCGATCGCCTGGGCGCCCTGATCGCCGGCATAATCCTTGGCCGGGACGTTCGGCGTCAGCCCGGCGGGGAAGGGGAAGGTTTCGAAGCAGGTTAAGCTGTTATATGTCGGGTCATTGCCGACTCCATGACGCGATCCCTGAGCAAGCGACCAAACCTCATGGATGCGACTGTGGAGGACCCCGAAAGTCGTGTCGTCCTCACGTGCAAACGCATAGACGCGGCTGTCCGGCAATACCGAGTGATCGACCCATACAACTATGCGGTGCTTCGCGACCCGTGGGGTCGCTATAAATCGTGGCAAATCGTCGAGTGCTCGGCGCATTCCCGGACGCGCTTCGGCGTGTCGCCACCAATATCGCCGATGATTCTCACGTCTGACTTTGTCACGGTACGGTTTGACACGGCTACGCACGTGCTCAAACGGGATCGTAAAGAGTGCCGCCTCGGTTTCGGTCTTCGTGGCACCGAAGTCTATGATCCAGTTACCAGACGGTCGGCGTGTAATGTCGAGGGCATTCAGCCAAGGGCGGATCACATCCGAGTTAGGGCGGCCGTTCGGATTGAGCGGCTGTTGCAGCCATTGGCGGGCAAGCTGAGGTGGGATATCGAAATCCCCAACTTTTATAGTTCCCTGAAAACACGTCCGCCGGTTCTCAACCAAAGCTTGCGCCTTGTTAATGTCGACCTGTCCGGCAGTTAAGTCAGAATATATTTCCGGGACTGGAGTCCCGTTCAGATGGGATTGTTCGTCCTGTTTTGCAGAGTTTGCAGAGAATGACACCAAAGAAACCCGTACAGCAGCACCTTCAACGACCCAAGGCTCATCGCTCCACGCATTGTAGATGCGGCCGGACTCTCGAATCCGATTGAGTACGGTTCGGCTCGCTCCCTTGCGGATTGATTGGGTCGCAACCAATCCCGCGCGCTTGGCCGATCCGGCCTCGATCATCGCACGCGCTTTCTCGAACCAGTAACAGACGAGATCGGCGCCGCCGGGCACCCGGCCGGCATACCGTGACCTGAGGCGCTGGACGTAGTCCTCACCGAGCGTGCCGATCATCACTTTGTCGCCGAGGAACGGCGGGTTGCCGACGATGCAATCGGCCGCCGGCCATTCGGCCTCACCGCCGTCCGGGTTCAACAGCGCGTCGCGGCATTCGATGGCGTCGAGGGAACCGAGGATCGGCCGTCGCTTGATATTGAACCCGTTGCGGATCTGCCACTGGATCTCGCCGATCCAGATGGTGACGCGGGCCAGTTCCGCCGCATAGGGGTTGATCTCGATGCCCATCACCGCGTCGGGGCCGATGCGCTGCGGCTGGTCGGGCGACAGGCCGCCTAAGCCCTGC
>CAZIVY010000076.1:0-3149 GCA_964542505.1 uncultured Rhodospirillaceae bacterium | reverse complement strand
CACCGGGCAGCGGATCATCTTGCCGCCATCCGTCACCAGCATGATCTGGTCGCTGTCCTCGACCGGGAACGCCGCCACCACCGCGCCGTTGCGCGCCGTGGTCTGGATGTTGATGATTCCCGATCCGCCGCGATTGGTGATGCGGTAGTCGTAGGCCGAGGTGCGCTTGCCGTAGCCGTTCTCGGTGACCGAGAGGATGAACTGTTCCGCCGCCGCCAGCTCGGCGTTGCGTTGCGGCGCGGGCGCCGCCGGCATCTCGACGCCCGACTCGCCCTCGGTGATTCGCCGCTGCGCCGTCGTATAGCGCAAATACCCGTCGCGCTCCTCGGTGGTGACGTCGATGTGGCGCAGGATCGACATGGAGATGACCTCGTCGCCCTTCGCCAGCTTCATGCCGCGCACGCCGGTCGAGGCGCGGCTTTGGAAGACGCGCACCCCCGACACCGGAAACCGCACGCATTTGCCCTTGCGCGTCGCCAGCAGCACGTCGTCGGCGTCGCTGCACGGCGCCACGCCGATCAGGCGGTCGTGGGCCGCTTCGCCATCGAATTTCATCGCCAATTTGCCGGTGGCGCGCACGTCGACGAAGTCGCTGAGCGAATTGCGGCGCACCTCGCCTTCGGCGGTGGCGAACAGGACGTTGAGCGCGCTCCACGAGGCCTCGTCCTCGGGCAGCGGCATGACGGTGCCGATCTTTTCCCCCTCGGCCAGCGGCAGCAGGTTGACCAGCGCCTTGCCGCGCGCCTGCGGCGGCCCCAGCGGCAGGCGGTGCACCTTGAACTTGTAGACGCGGCCGCGGTTGGAAAAGAACAGCACCGGCGTGTGGGTGGAGGCGACGAATACCTCGGTGACGAAATCGGCGTCGCGGGTGGTCATGCCGGCGCGCCCCTTGCCGCCGCGCGCCTGCGGCCGGTAGATCGACAGTGGCGTGCGCTTGACGTAGCCGGCGAGGGTGACGGTGACCACCATGTCCTCGCGCTGGATCAGCGATTCGTCATCGGCCTCGAACTCGATTTCGACCACGTCGGTGCGGCGCGGGGTGGCGAACTGGCGCTTCATCTCCAGCAACTCGTCGCGCATGAGCCTCGTCAGGCGCTCGCGCGAGCCAAGGATTCCCAGATAGTCGCCGATTTGCACCGCCAGCGGTTTCATCTCGGCGCCGATCTCCTCGGCCCCCAGGCCGGTCAGGCGATGCAGCCGGAGTTCGAGGATGGCGCGCGCCTGCGCCTCGGACAGGCGGAAGCGCCCGTCGATCACGCGGTGCAGCGGATCGTCGATGAGCTGGATCAACGCCGCCACTTCCGCCGCCGGCCAGTCGCGCTCGGTCAGGCGCTGGCGCGCCACTTGCGGATCGGGCGACGAGCGGATGATGGCGATGATAGCGTCGATGTTGGCCACCGCCACCGCCAGCCCCACCAGCACATGGGCGCGCTCGCGCGCCTTGGCCAGCAAATGGCGCGTGCGCCGCGTGATCACTTCCTCGCGGAAGGCCACGAAGGCGGCGATCATCTGCTTCAGGTTCAGCATCTCCGGCTTGCCGCCGTTGAGCGCCAGCGAGTTGATGCCGAAGCTCGATTGCAGCGGGCTGAAGCGGTAGATCTGGTTGAGCACCACGTCGGCCACCGCGTCGCGCTTGAGCTCGATGACCACGCGCATGCCATCGCGGTCGCTTTCGTCGCGCAGGTCCGAAATGCCCTCGATGCGCTTGCCGCGCACCGCGTCGGCGATCTTTTCGATCATCGACGCCTTGTTCACCTGATAGGGAATCTCGGTGATGACGATGGCTTCGCGTTCCTTGGCCATGGGCTCGATATGCGTGCGCCCGCGCATGACCACCGAGCCGCGGCCGGTGTGAAAGCCCGAGCGGATTCCGACTCGGCCCAAGATCAATCCCCCGGTAGGGAAGTCGGGCGCCGGCAGATGCTGCATCAACCCGTCGATGTCGATCGCCGGGTTGTCGATCAAGGCGCAGCAGGCGTCGATCACCTCGCCCAGATTGTGCGGCGGGATGTTGGTCGCCATGCCGACGGCGATGCCGCCGGCGCCGTTCACCAGCAGATTGGGGAATTGCGCCGGCAGCACCACTGGCTCGCGCGCCCTATCGTCGTAGCTGGACTGGAAGTCGACGGTTTCCTTGTCGATGTCGCCGAGCAGCGCCTCCGCCGACTTGGCCAGGCGGACCTCGGTGTAGCGGTAAGCCGCGGGCGGATCGCCGTCGATGGAGCCGAAATTTCCCTGCGGGTCGAGCAGCGGCAGCCGCATGGCGAAGGTCTGCGCCATGCGCACCATGGCGTCGTAAATGGCCGCGTCCCCGTGCGGGTGATACTTCGCCATCACGCCGCCGACGGCGTGCGCCGACTTGTGGAACGGCTTGTCGGAAGCAAAGCCGCTCTCGTGCATGGCGTAGAGGATGCGCCGGTGCACCGGTTTCAACCCGTCGCGGACGTCGGGAAGCGCCCGCGACACGATCACGCTCATGGCGTAATCGAGGTACGAGCGCCGCATCTCGTCTTCGATGGTGATTGGCGCGATATCGGGGGCGGAAGACGCCAGCTGGGTCACGCCAAATGGTCCAAGTTAAGAGGTCGGCGGCGAGGTTGCGACGATCAAGGAAAGCGACGGAAAACTAGCAGTTTTCCGCCGTTGCGGCAATGTTTGCGCGGGCGAAGAATGGCGCTGGTGGGGGCCAAATCCGGCCCTCTGTTCCGGGCGCTCCGACGGCCGCGTCAGAAGGGTATTTCGTCGTCCAGGTCCGGGCGGGCGGGCGGGCTTGACGGTTTGCCACCGCTACCGCCTCCTCCGCCGCCGCCAGAATCGCTGTCGCTACCGCCGCCCTGCGACGCCTGCGCGTCCCCACGCCCGTCGAGCATGGTGAGCTCGCCCCGGTAGCGCGCCAGCACCACCTCGGTGCTGTAGCGTTCCTGGCCCGACTGATCGGTCCATTTGCGCGTTTGCAATTGGCCTTCCAGGTAAACCTTCGAGCCCTTTTTCAGGTACTGCTTGGCCACCTTGAGCAAATTCTCGTTGAAGATGACGACCCGGTGCCATTCGGTTTTCTCGCGCCGTTCGCCGGACTCCTTGTCGCGCCAACTCTCGCTGGTGGCGACCGACAGGTTCGCCACTTCGCCGCCGTTTTGCAGGCTGCGCAC
>CAZIVY010000075.1:0-5674 GCA_964542505.1 uncultured Rhodospirillaceae bacterium | reverse complement strand
AGCCATGCACCGCCGCAGATCGGCCGACCCCGCGGCAACCCGAAGGGACGCGCCACTTTTCGCCGCCGGACGTCGGCGCGGGGCCTTGCCGATGGACAGGCATCGACCGCGGCCCCGCTGCTAGCCGGGCGGCGAAAATTGGCAGCGTCGCGAACCGCTCCATTGCTCGGACAGGCTCCTAGATGGCAACGAAAAAGTCGGGACCGCCGCGCCGCTTCAGTTCCTCTCCGGCGTCGTTACCCATGCGCTCCGCGTCCCCGCCGGCGCCACGGCGCTCGGTGGCGACATATTCGCTGCCATCGGGGCGAACGATGGCGGCGCGCAGGTAAAGACCGTCGCCAACGAATTCGGCCAAGGCGGCGATGGGCGTCCGGCAGGAACCGTCGAGCCGCGCCAGCAGCGCGCGCTCGGCGGCGACCCGGCGCGCCGACGGCTCGTGGTTGAGCGGCGCCAGGAAATCGATGGTGCGCTTGTCGTTCAGCCGGCATTCGATGGCGATGGCGCCTTGCCCCACCGCCGGCAGCATTTCCTCCGGGCTCAGCACCGCATGCGTCGGTAGCTCCAGCCCGAGCCGCCTCAACCCCGCCAAGGCCAGCAGCGTCGCGCCGATCTGTCCGCCTGCCACTTTTTTCAGGCGCGTCTCCACATTGCCGCGCAAGTCGACGATGTTGAGTTCCGGCCGGTGGTGCAGAAGCAGGGCGCGGCGGCGCAAGCTCGATGTCCCTACCGGCGCCCGCGGCGTCAGTTGTGAGATCGCCCCGACGCCGATCAGCACGTCGCGCGGATCCTCGCGCTTCAACACGGCGACCAGCCCAAGGCCATCGGGCAGCACCGTCGGCACGTCCTTCAGCGAATGCACCGCGAGATCGACGCTTTCCGCCACCAGCGCTTCCTCGATTTCCTTGGTGAACAGGCCCTTGCCGCCGATGCTGGCGAGGTTGCGGTCCTGGATGCGGTCGCCGGTGGTCTTGATGACCACGATCTCGATGTCCGCGTCGCCCAAGCCCGAATGGGCGGCCAGCAGCAGTTTCTTGGTCTCCCGCGCTTGCCAAAGCGCCAAGGGCGAGCCGCGGCTGCCGATGCGTAGGCCGGTGCGGGCTATTGACGCCATGGCGATTCCATTTCTATGGCTTGGCAGCGGGGCGGTTACAGTTTAGCTCAATCGGCGATGATCGTCCTCGGTATCGAAACCAGTTGCGATGAAACCGCCGCCGCCGTGGTGCGCGCCGAGGCGCCGCCCGAGCGGCGAATCCTCAGCGACCTGGTGCTGTCGCAACTGGCCGAGCACGCGCCCTATGGCGGCGTGGTGCCCGAAATCGCCGCCCGCGCCCATGTGCTGCATCTGGACGGCCTGGTGCGCCGCGCCATGGACGAGGCGGGGATCGATTTCGCCGATTTGGATGGCGTCGCCGCCACTGCCGGCCCCGGCCTGCTGAGCGGTCTCTTGGTCGGGTTGATGACCGGCAAGGCGATCGCCGCCGCCGCCGGCAAGCCTTTCCTCGCCGTCAATCACCTGGAAGGGCACGCGCTTTCGGCGCGCCTTTCGGCCGACGTGCGCTTTCCCTTTCTGCTGCTGCTGGTTTCGGGCGGTCACTGCCAATTGCTGGCGGTGGAGGACGTGGGCCGCTATGTGCGCCTCGGCACCACGCTCGATGACGCCGCGGGCGAGGCATTCGACAAGACGGCGAAGCTTCTGGGCCTCGGCTTTCCGGGGGGCGCCGCCATCGAGCGCCTGGCGCGAACGGGCGACCCGCGGCGGTTTTCGCTTCCCCGCCCCATGTTCGGCCAGCCGGGATGCGATTTTTCCTTTTCCGGCCTCAAGACGGCCGTCCGCCATGCGCTGGCGTCACTCGGGCGCCCGCCCACCGCCACCGAGGCGGCGGACATGGCCGCGAGCTTCCAGGCGGCGGCCGTGGCGTCGCTGGTGGACCGCGTGCGCCATGCCATGACCTGGTATGGCCACCGCCACCCGGCCGCCCTGCGCCTGGTGGTGGCCGGTGGCGTGGCCGCCAACAGCGCGCTCAAGGCCGAGCTGGCGGCGCTTTCCTCGGCCCAAGGCTTCGCGCTGTTCGTGCCCCCGGCAAATCTTTGCACCGACAACGGCGCCATGATCGCCTGGGCCGGGGCCGAGCGCCTTGGGCGCGGCCTGGTGGACGGTCTCGACGCCGGGGCGCGCGCGCGCTGGCCGCTGGACCCCGACGCCGAGCCCAAGCCCTATGCCGGCGTCAAGGCTTAAGAGTCCCTTCCGGCATGCCCCCGCCGTCGCCGATTGGCGACAGCCTTTGTTGTTGGCAAAGCCAACGGGGGGCGGCATAGACTGCGGCCCATGATCCGCGGCATTGGCGTCATCGGAGGCGGGGCGTGGGGCACGGCGCTGGCCGCCGTCGCCCAGGCGGCGGGCGACAGCCCGGTTGTCCTCTGGGCGCGCGAGCCCGACGTGGTCGAATCCATCAACCGCGACCACCGCAACGCGATCTTTCTTCCCGGCATCGACCTCGACCCGAGAATTCGCGCCACCGGCGAACTGGCCGGCCTGGCGGCCGTGGACGCGCTGCTGATGGTGGCCCCGGCGCAGCATGTGCGCGCCGTGTGCAAGGCGCTTGGCCCCCATTACCGTCCGGGGACGGCGATAGTGATTTGCGCCAAGGGCATCGAGCAGCCGCGGGGCGAGCTCTTGAGCGACATCGTGACCGCGATCCTGCCCGCCGCGCCGCTGGCGGTTCTGTCGGGCCCGACCTTCGCCGAGGAAGTGGCGCGTGGCCTGCCAGCGGCGGTGACGCTGGCCGCCGCCGACGCGGAGATCGGCCGCCAGCTTGTGGAGCGCCTGGGCCGGCCCACCTTCCGCACCTATCTTTCCGCCGATATCGTCGGCGCCCAGGTCGGCGGAGCGGTGAAGAACGTCCTCGCCATCGCCTGCGGGGTGGTGGAGGGCCTGAATTTGGGGCGCAACGCCCGCGCCGCCCTGATCACCCGCGGGCTGGTGGAAATCGTCCGCCTGGGCCAGGCCATGGGCGCCAAGCTCGAAACCCTGCTCGGCCTGTGCGGCATGGGCGACTTGGTGCTCACTTGCTCGAGCGAGCAGTCGCGCAATTTCTCGCTCGGCCTGGCGCTGGGCCAGGGGCGCAAGCTCGCCGACGTGCTGGGCCAGCGCGTGTCGGTGGCGGAAGGCGTGACCACCGCGCCGGCGGTGCTCGCATTGGCCGGCCGGCATCGGGTGGAAATGCCCATTTGCGCCGCCGTCAACGACGTGCTGCACCAGGGCGCGTCCTTGCGCGAGGCGATCAATGGCTTGCTCTCCCGCCCCTTCAAGGCCGAATGGCCGGCATGAGGATGGGCAAGCGATGAACCATTGGCTGCTGAAGACCGAACCCGGCGAATGGTCGTGGACCAAGCAGGTGAAGAAGGGGGTCGAAGGCTGGAGCGGCGTGCGCAACGCCCAGGCGGCGAACAACCTGCGCGCCATGCGGAAGGGCGATCTTTGCTTTTTCTATCACACGGGGGATGAGCGCCGCATCGTCGGCGTCGTCGAGGTGGTGCGCGAGCACTATCCCGACGCGAGCGACGAAAGCGGCCGCTTCGTCATGGTGGACGTGCGGGCGGTGATGCCGGTGGTCAGGCCGGTGACGCTGGAGGCGATCAAGGCCGATCCGCTTCTCGGCCATTTGCTCCTGGTGCGGAATTCACGGCTTTCCGTCAGTCCCATCGACGACGCCGCGTGGCGGAAAATCTGCGCCATGGCCGGCGTCACCACATGATCTTGCGCGACCGCGCGGGGACATGGCGCGGCCGCGCCGGCGCGCCGGCGCCGGGAACGACGCTGTGCCCGGCGCTCGCGCTGGCGGAGGGCGGGGCCATGGGCCTGGTTTTCGGCCAGGGCAGCGCGCGCTTCGAGCTTGTTGTGCTGCGCCACGGCGGGCGGGTGCGGGCCTATGTCAACGACTGCCCGCATACCCACACCACCCTCGACATGCTGCCCGACCAGTTCTTCAACCGCGAGGGCACGCATCTCTTGTGCCGCACTCATGGCGCCCTGTTCCGCATCGACGACGGGGTATGCGTGCGGGGCCCGTGCCTCGGCAAGGCGCTGGAGCCGGTGCCGGTGGCGGAACGCGGCGGGAGCGTTGTCGTCGCCGAATCGCGATCGTGATATGCTGATTTGAATCAGGCCGGGCCCAGAGCATGATGACGCCATGAGACGGACAACGGTTCTCGCCATCCTGGCGCTTGTCTTCGGCCTCGCCGCGCAACCGCCGGCGCGCCTCGCCGCCCAGGACATCGCGGTCGATCTGGAGCTGGTGCTGGCGGTGGACGTCTCGGGCTCCATCGACAACGAGGAATTCAAGCTGCAGCGCCAGGGCTACGCCGCGGCATTCCGCGACCCGCGCCTGTTGCAGGCGATTCAAAGCGGCGCGTTGCAGCGCATCGCGGTGATGCTGGTGGATTGGGCGGGGGCCGAGTACCAGACGATTTCCATCGGCTGGACCTTGATCGGCGACGAATCGAGCGCCGAGCAGTTCGCCGACGCCTTGTTGAAAGCGCCGCGCCCCTTTGCCCGCTGGACGTCGTTGAGCGGGGCCTTGGATTTCTGCGCGCCGCTTTTCGACCGAAACGGCTTCGCCGGCGCCCGCAAGGTGATCGACGTTTCCGGCGACGGGGTCAACAATTCCGGCCGCCCCGCCATCCTCGCCCGCGACGCGGCGCTGGCGCGCGACATCACCATCAACGGCCTGGTGCTGGCGGGCGTCACCGCCGAGCAAGTGGTCCCGTGGCGCAGCCTGGAGGAATATTACACCCGCAACGTCATCGGCGGTCAGGGCGCCTTTGTCATTGTCGCCGAAAACATCAACGACTTCCGCCGCGCGGTGCTGACCAAACTCATTCGCGAGGTCGCCGATTCACCCGCGATCGATGGAGCGCGTCTCGCCTTCGGTTTCGCCGACGAGGCTCCTTAAGCGAGCCATCAACACGCGGCGCGGATCTCCTTCCGCACTCGGCTCCCGCCGGCGCTCCGCCGCCAGCTTTTCGATGTCATTCCGGCTGACGCCGTCGCGCGCCATCAGCAACCGGATCGCCGGCTCCCGCAGCACGTCGTCGAGGCTGGGTTCGCCGCTCAAATCGAGAAGTTGCAAGCTCATGGGACCCTCCCTTAACTCAGGCCATGCTAACGGCGCTAAGTGACGGGAATATGGCGCGAAAGTTAACGCCCCGATCGCAAGCCTCACGCCTCGGCGAGAAAGCGGCGATATTCGTCGGCGATTTCCGGCACCACGGCGTCGAGGATGCGCCGGCCGGCCTCTGGCGTCGCCAGCGCCGGGTTGGAGCCCATGCGCCCGTCGGGAAACCGGCGCCGGAAATCGGCGGCGTCGGCGAACTCGCCCCGGGGCGCGATCTCCGGCTGCATGGATGCGCGCTTGATCGCCTCGGGATAGACATACTGGGTGACCGAGACTTCCGACGGCGTGGCGTGGCTGCCTTCCGCGTCGCCGTAAAGTTCGGCGGTGATCTGCCGCGCCGCCTCGGTCTGCCACCAGGCCTTTTGCCGGCATCGTAGCTGCGCCGCGTTGCCCGCCGGGCGCAGGCTCGACTCGGCGTAGATTTCGGAAAACGCGGTGGAGAGCGGGGCAATGTTCCCGCCGTGGCCGTTGACGAAATAGAAGCGCTCGAAGCCGTGGCG
>CAZIVY010000074.1:0-3088 GCA_964542505.1 uncultured Rhodospirillaceae bacterium | reverse complement strand
ATGCGCGTCGCCATCGCCGGCTTCCAGCACGAGACCAACACCTTCGCGCCGCAGAAGGCGACGTACAAGCATTTCGTGGACGGCGAGGGCTGGCCGCCGCTGACCCGCGGCGCGGCGCTGTTCCGCGACCTGCCGGGGATGAACATTCCCCTTGGCGGCTTCATCCGCGAGGCCAACTCCCTCGGCCTCGACCTGGTGCCGATCTTGTGGGCCTCGGCCGTGCCCTCGGGTCCGGTGACGCGCGACGCCTATGAGCGCATCGCCGGGGAAATACTCGAAGGCCTGCGGCAGGCGATGGGCGGCTACGACGCCATCTATCTCGATCTCCATGGCGCCATGGTCACCGAACACCTGGACGACGGCGAGGGGGAATTGCTTAGCCAGGTGCGCAAGCTCGCGGGCGAGCGCATGCCGGTGGTGGCGAGCCTCGATCTGCACGCCAATGTCAGTTCGGCGATGGTGCGCCACGCCACGGCGTTGATCGCCTACCGCACCTATCCGCATGTGGACATGGCCGATACCGGCGCCCGCGCCGCCCGCCATTTGCACTCGCTGCTCTACGGCTGGCCGCGCCAGCACGCGGCGTGGCGGCAAATTCCATTCCTGGTGCCGCTCACCGCCATGTGCACGCTGATCGAACCGAGCCAAGGCCTTTACGCCGAGGTGGCGCGGGCGGAGGGCGCCAAGATTTCGTCGGTGTCGCTGGTCATGGGGTTTCCCGCCGCCGACGTGTCCGATTGCGGACCGAGCGTGATCGCCTATGCCGACAACCCCGTTGGGGCGGCGGCGCTGGTGGAGCGCCTGGCCGCCGCGATGGAGGCGCGGGAGGGCGAATTCGCCATGCCGCTGCTCCGCCCGGCGGAAGCGGTGCGCCGCGCGCTTGCCGCCAGCGCGGCGCCGGTGGTGCTGGCCGACGTGCAAGACAATCCCGGCGCCGGCGGAACGTCCGACACCACCGGCCTGCTGCATGCGCTGCTCGATGCGGACGCGCAAGGGGCGGTGCTGGGCCTGCTCGCGGACGGCGAGACCGCCGCCCAGGCGCATGCGGCGGGCGAGGGTGCAACCATCGAGGTCAGGCTGGGGGGCAAGGCGTATCAGGGCGACCCGCCGGTGCGCGGGCCGTTTGTCGTCGAGGCGCTCGGCGATGGAAAGTTCACCGGCAGCGGTCCGTTTTACGCCGGCGTCAACGCCGACCTCGGGCCGATGGCGCTGCTCAGGCGCGGCGGCGTGCAGGTGGCGGTTTCCACCCGGCGCATGCAGGCGGCGGACCAGGCGATGTTCCGTCATCTCGGTATCGAGCCCAAGGAGCAGAAAATCCTGGCGCTGAAAAGCTCGGTCCACTTCCGCGCCGATTTCGGCCCGCTGGCAAGCGAGGTGCTGCTGGTGGAGGCGCCGGGCGCCTTTACGGTGCGCACCGACAAGCTGACCTACCGCAAGCTGCGCTCCGGCGTCCGCGTCACGCCTCTCGGGCCGCCGCGCGAGTAAGCGGCCCTCAGAGCGGGCTTTCGTTGCGGCCGTGGCGATAACGCGGCAGGCCGTCGGCAAGGCTGACCCAGGGCAGTTGACGTTCGGTCCAGATGTGATCGGCCGGGCGAAAGTCCTCCGGCCGGTCGAAACTCGCCGCCGTCAGGTCCAATTCCTCGGGCTTCGCCTTCGCCTGCCAGACAAGCGCCGTGCCGCAATCGGCGCAAAAGGCGCGCTCGGCTTTCGGGGATGAGGCGTAGCGCCGGGGCTGGCCGGCGGTGAAGGTCACGCCGCTTGTCGGAAATGTCGCCCAGGTGACGAAGGGCGCGCCGCTGGTGCGCCGGCAATCGAGGCAATGGCAGTGATTGACGCTCGAGGGTTGGCCCACGGCGCTGAAGCGCACCGCCCCGCAATGACAGCCGCCGGTTCTCGTCGTCATGATCGCTCTCCTTGGGAATTCTTGGATGCGCGTGTCTGACGGTATTCGAACAGAGCATGCGCCGCCAAGCTGGCGAGCACCAGGACGCCGCCAACCATGGCGCCCCGGCTCGGCTGCTCATCGAACGCCAGCCACACCCACAAGGGGCCGAGAATGGTTTCCAGGGTGCCGAGAAGCGCGGTCGTCGCCGCCGGCAGCAGCGGCGCTCCGGCAACGAAGATCGCCATGCCGAGGCCCAGTTGCCCGGCGCCGAACAGGATCAGCAGCATTGCGTCCTTGACGCTCAAATCCAGCGGCGCCGCGAAGGGCAAGGCGATCAAGCCGGCCACGGCCGCCGCCAGACACACGGATGGCAGCAAAATGATGTCCCGGTGCCGGCGCATGACGACGATGGAGATCGCGGTACCGCACGGAACGACCAGCGCCACGAGATTGCCGGCCAGCGAGCCGCGCACATAGGAATCCGACACCAAGATGCCAATGCCCGCCATGGTCGCCGCTATGGCCGCGACGGTGCGCGCCGAAATGCGCTCGCCCAGCACCAGCCGCGCCAGCAGCGTGGCGATGAGCGGCGTGGAACTGAAGATCAACAGCACGTCGGCGACCGTGGTCAAACCCAAGGCGACGATAAAGGCGATGGACGAGACGGTGAAGCATCCGGCGACAAGGATGGCGGGTCCGTCGCCCGGCCAGATCATGCGGCGGATGGCGGCCAGGCCGGCGCGGCCTTCGCGCGCCAACAAGAGCAGCAGCAGAAACGCGGACGCGGACGCCGACCGCCACAGGATGGTCGTCCAGCTATCGGCGGTGTCGAGCGAGCGAACGATCAGCCCGCCCGTGCTCCACAGCAAGGCCGCGCCGGCGACCAGAAGAATACCCCGCCCTGTCATAACCGGAAGGTCCGTCAGTCGCGAGAGCGTGATGTGGCCATTTGGAACCGGCTGCGCCGGAGGTATTTTTCGCCGCGGGCAGGTATGAACGCGAAGGCGTTCATGGGGCGCGGCGCGTAGCGGCGCCTCGCCGCCGCCAATTGGCGGCGGCCTTGTTGTTGTTGGCAAAGCCAACGGGGGGCAAGCCCTTTGATGTCGAGCGACCGAAGGTCGCGAGGGCGGCGAAAAAGACTCCGGCCCTGCGGGTTGCGGCGGGAATGGCCGATCATCGGCGCTCCCGGCCTTGGCCGTAGAC
>CAZIVY010000073.1:0-4616 GCA_964542505.1 uncultured Rhodospirillaceae bacterium | reverse complement strand
CATTGGCGGTCGCCGCTTCCACGGCGGCGATGGAATTGAGACCGCAGATTTTGACCACAACGCTCATTCGCGCTCGCAAGCCCGCCCAACCATGCCGCCCCGCCGGCGGGCGTGACTATAACAGATCGCGCCCCTCCGTAGCCCAATTTCACCCCCTAAACTGCCCTTGGATTCGTGGCAAAAACATGGCCCCGCACGCAACCTGACGAGGACAACCGGGGATTTGCTATTCTAACCCCATGGAGCCGGCTTCCGCCCCCGTCACATCCCCAGGCAATGCGCCCGGCGCTGCTCCAGGCTCTGCCCCCGGAATCGGGCGGCTGCTCCGCTTTCGCCCCATGCAGCCCGCCGACATCGACCAGGTGTGCGCCTGGTTCCAGCAGCCGCATTTGGCGGGCGCTTGTTTCCCCCATGCCGACCGCGCGCGCCTCGAACTGCGGATAATGGAGCGCTTGGAAAGCGACTGGCTTTTCCCCCATGTCCTTCTCATGTCGGGCCGGCCGGTCGGATACCTGCAATATTATGCCGCCGGCGTGCGCGCGAAGGAACTCGGCCTGGACGACGGGCGGGGCGTGTTGGGCGTGGATTTTTGCCTCGGCGACGCCAAGCTTCTGGGTCGCGGATTGGGCTCGCTCGGCCTCAAACAGGCGACGGAGCTGCTGTTTCGCGAGCCCGCGATCCGCGCCTTGGTGTCCGATCCCGATCCCGGCAACATGGCGGCGATCAAGACTTATGAGCGGGTGGGATTTCGCGTCGTGCCCCGGGTGCCGCCTTCCGATCGAGGCGGTTTGCTGCTCCGCATGCCGAAACCGGCCGGCCCGCCGCCTGCGGCGGTCTCTAAGGAAGCCCCGCCGCCCACCGGCTGACGGCCGCCGCCTCGCCGCCCTTCTCCAGCGCCGCCGTCACGCGCTCGCCGAGGGTGGCGGCGAATTTGAAGCCGTGCCCGGAAAAGCCGGCCATGACCCAGGCCCGCCCGCCCACCGGTTCGACGACAAACCGTTCCTCCGCCGCCACGTCGTAGAAACAGACTTTGCTTTCCGATATCCGGTAGCGGGAAAAGCCGCGCAGCCTTGGCCGGCAGGACGCCAGGACCCGCTCCACGTCCTCGCCGCGGGCGACGCGCGGCTCGTCGGGATCTCCCACCAGGTTGAAGCGGTGGTCGCCCACCTTCAGCCCCAGGCCAGCGCGCGGCGGCACGGCGTAAAATCCGTGATCGGCCCCGATTTCCAGCAGCATCGGCGCCACTTGCCAGTTGGCGCCCAGTTCGGCGGGCGGGTCCACATAGACGACGACTTGGCGCGAGGGCCTGACGCGGCCGGCGAGGGGCGCCAGCAAGCGCCCGCTCCACGGGCCGGCGGCGACGATCACCACGTCGCCTTCGACCCGGCTGCCATCGGCGAGAACGGCGGCGCCACGCTCGGCGTCGATCTCGCGCACTTCGGTGTTGGCCAGGATCTCCAGCCGTTGGCGGCCCAGCCACGCCACCAGGGCGCCGCAAATTCGGCTGGCCAGCAGCATGCCGCCCGACGGCATGTGGTAGGCGCAAGCCAGGTTGTCGCTATCGACGAAGGGAAAGCGGCGGCCGACCTCGTCCGCCGGCAGCACCGTCAGGGGAACGCCGCAGCGCTCCAGGCTGGCGCGGCTTCGCGCGCCCCAGTCGTCGCCGCCGCCCGAAAGCACCAGCGTGCCCGTTTCCACGTAGAGCCTGGAGCCGATGTCGTGCCACATGCGGGTCCACGCCCCGTAGGCGTCGGCGACCATGCGGCAATAGCCGTCCTCGGCGCCATAGGCGTAGCGTATCAAGCGGTGGCGGTCGTTCGAGGCGCCGTCGGGGTTGGGGATCGGGCCCTTGTCGATCAGGACCGCGCGGTGGCCCTTGCGCGCCAGCGCCCAGGCGGCGCAGAGGCCCATGATGCCGCCGCCGACGACGATTGCTTTCATTTTCCCAGGCGCTCCAGAACCAGTTCCGCCGCCGCCAGGTCTTCGAGCCCGTGGCCCACCGACTTGAACAATGTCACATCGTCGTCGTTGCCGCGCCCGGCCTTGTCGCCGCGGCAAAGTTCGAACAGGTCCGCCTGCACGTCGGCGGCGGTGATGACGCCGCGCCGCAAGGGATCGGCGATGTCGCCGGCCTCGGTCGGCGCGCTGTCGCGGCTGTCCACATAAAGACGCGCCCGCCGCACCGCCAGGTCGTCCACTTCCCGCATCTCGGGGGTAAAGCCGCCGACGAGATCGAGATGCTGTCCGCCCTTGAGCCACCGGCCCTGGATTAGCGGCTCGCGCGCCATGGTGGCGCAACAAACGATATCGGCCTCGGCCACCGCCGCTTCGAGGTCGCGCACCGCCCGCGCCGGCGTCGTGGCCGCGACCTGGCGCGCCATCTCCACGGCTTTTTCGTGCGTGCGGTTCCAGATCGTCACCTCGTTGATCGGGCGCACCGCCGCATGGGCGCGGATCAAGTGGGACGCCATCGCCCCGGCGCCCACCATCAGCAGCCGCTGCGCCGAGCGCCGCGCCAGATAGCTCGCCGCCAGCGCCGACGTGGCCGCGGTGCGCCGGCGCGTCAGCTCCATCCCGTCGATAACGGCGCGCGGCGCCCCGCTGGCGCCGTCGAGCAGCAGAAAGGTCGCCATCACCGTCGGCAGGCCGCGCGCGGGGTTCTCCGGAAACACGGTGACCACCTTGACGCCGATGTCGCGGCCGGCGCGCCACGCCGGCATGAGCAGCAGCGCGGCGCCTTCGCCGCCCGCCGGGATCGCGTGGTGCTGGCGCGGCGGCACGGTTCCGCCGGTGCGGAACGCCCGGCGCAAGCGCTCGATCAGGCTGGCGTCGTCAAGCGCCCGCGCGACGGCGGCGCCATCGACGAACGGCAACGCTGGTGCGGTCACGCCCGGCTTCACGGTTCAGCTGAGGTGGTTGGCGCGGGCGGGCAAGGTCGTGTCCGTGGATTGCGCGCCGGACTTGAGTGCCGCCAACTCCGCGTTCAACGCGCGCAACTCGCGCCGGTCGCGCCGCGCCTGACGGCGGCCGCCGCGCCCCGCCCACCAGGCGCCCAATCCGCCCAACACGATGCCAATGGCCAGGCCCCCAAGCGCCACCGCATAAAGCGGCAGCGCGAATTCCAGCGGCAAGGGATCGAAACTGACCGTCACCCGTTCGCGGTTGGCGATCGCCAGCGCCATGGCCGCCAAGGCGACCGGCGCGACGACGATCCAGCGCAACCACCGCCGCATGAGGACCGGCACCCGCGGCGCGCCCCCTACCCGGACGCGCTCCTAGCCCTTCGCGTCGCTGTCGTTAAGCCGCTCGCGCAATTCCTTGCCGGTCTTGAAAAAGGGAACGTATTTCTCCGCCACCTTGACCGACTGGCCGGTGCGCGGATTTCGCCCCGTCCGCGCCGGGCGGCGCTTGATCGAGAAGGCGCCAAAGCCGCGCAATTCGACGCGATCGCCGCGCGCCAAGGCCGCGGTGATTTCGTCGAAGATGGTGGCCACGATGCGTTCGATGTCGCGCTGGTACAGGTGCGGGTTGGCTTCGGCCAACCGCAGAATCAGTTCCGATTTGATCATGCCGCCCCTCGCTTGGCTGGTCGCCCTACGGCGATTGTCTTTGATGCCCGCGCCGCGCTCTTGGGGTGGATACAGCCCCTGCCCCTGCCGCCGTGTCGCAGTCTGGCGTTTCCCCTATTCAGGGTGCCAAAGCGAGATCAAGCCGTCAAGGGTAAGTCGTTCAGATAAAAACGTTTTTTGAGCGAGTTGGCCGAGCGCGTCGCGCAGCATCCCGGACGGCGGCTGGGTCGGCACGTCGCGCACCGGCAGATTGGCGCCGATGCCGTGGGCTTGGGCCAGCCACTCGCGCGCTTCCCGCTCGCCGCCAAGCTGGTCCACCAGCCCGAGATCCAAGGCGGCGCGGCCCGAATAGACCCGCCCGTCGGCGATCTTGGCCACGCGCTCCGTGGACATCTTGCGCCGGTCGGCCACCAGGCCGACGAACCAGCGGTGAGATTCGTTCACCATCTCCTGCAGGACGCGCCGGCCGCTTTCGGTCAGCGGGCGGAAGGGCGAGGGTTCGTCCTTGTAGGGGCCCGACGTCACCGACAACGGCGCGACGCCGATCTTTTCCAGCAGCTTGGAAAACTCCGCGCTTTGGAAGAGGACGCCGATCGAGCCGGTGAGCGAGGACTCGCGGGCAAAGATGCGGTCCGCCGCCGCCGCCACCATGTAGCCGGCCGAAGCGCCGAGCGTGCCGATCACCGACACCACCGGCTTGCCGGCGGCGCTCACGCGCCGGACCCCGTTGAACAGCGCCTCGCCGCCGAAGGTGGATCCGCCGGGGCTGTTCACGTAGACGAGCAGCGCCTTCGCATGCCGGTCCTTGGCCAATTCCTCGAGGCGCTCTTCCAGATAGCCGTTCTCGAGTATGATGCCGGACACCTCGACGCGCGCAATGTGATCGCCGCCGCCGACGATCCCGGTGGGGTCGATGCGGTACAGCCCCGCGAAGCCTAGCCCAAGCAGCGACAGCACGCCCACGGCGCGCCACAACCCAAGGCGCCGCTTGAGGCGGCGGCGCTCAATCAAGGCGTCGGTTTCCAAGGTCATGGCGTCGCTCCAGGC
>CAZIVY010000072.1:0-10387 GCA_964542505.1 uncultured Rhodospirillaceae bacterium | reverse complement strand
CAACCGCGACCGCGTCCACCTCGCCACCTGGGTCGCGGGCGTGGCGCCGACCGTGGCCCTGCCGGCAAGCGGCACCGCCAGCTTCAGCGGCCACGCCATCGGCAATGTGGTGAACAACGGCGCGAAGTACATCGCCGCCGGCGCCTACAACCAGACCTGGAACTTCGCCACCAGCACCGGCTTGGCGACGATCAGCGGCTTCGACGTTGTCGGCTCGGGTGTAGCTGGCGGCATCACGGTCAGTCGCGACCTGACCGGGGCCGGGACGGCATTCGGCGGCGGCGTCCCCGGGAACTCGGTGTCGGGCGGTTTCTTCAGGGATGCGACGGTTACAACCGGCGTCGGCGTCGGTGGTAACTTCGCCATCAACACCATCAACAACGGCGTCGGCTATCAGGCCGCCGGCACCTTTGCGGCGAAGCAAGCCGGCGCCGTGCAATAGGTCCGTTTCCCGATGGGTTGGACCCCCGTCCAATCCATCGGGAACTATCGGCCGCTCGCCAGACCGCGAATTTCCCCCCGGCCCGGCGCGCATTAACGAATTCCTAACTGGAATCTTGGCACTGCTTGGCGGATACTGACCTGGGGGGAGACTCCGTTGTCCGCGACCATTCGCTTCCATCTGTCCGCTGTCGGGTTGATACTGTCGGCGATCCTCGCCGGCGGCGCCCCGGCCTCCGCCGAGTCGTTCTTCGTCGGACCGCAGAAATGCGTCGAATGCCACCGCGCGGAACATGGGATCTGGGAGAAGACAAAGCACGCGAACTCGTTCCGCGAGGTTCACCGCAAGCCCGAGGTCAAGGATATCCTGGCGGCCGTGGGCGGCGACGGAAACATGCGCCGCAACACCGTGTGCCTGGGCTGTCACTTCACCTCCATTAAGGCCGACGCCAGCGCTTCCCCCAGCGCCACGGCGGGGCCCTCGTGCGAGAGCTGCCACGGCCCCGCGTCGGATTGGCAGACGACGCACAACGACTACGGCGGCCCGGCGGCGAAGCGCGAATCCGAGACCCCGGCGCATAAGGCGGAGCGCCTCAAAAAGGCCGCCGACGCGGGCATGATCGGGCCCACGCGCCTGTACGAAATCGCCGGCAACTGCCTTTCCTGCCACGGCCTCGCCCGCCCGGGCGTGCCCGCGGAAGCGATCGCCAAGATGATCGACGCCGGCCACGCGCCCGGCAGCGCGTTCGAACTCGTGCGCTATTCGCAAGGCTCGGTGCGCCACCGCTTCTACCCGCCCAACGTCAACGACAACGCCGAGATGACGCCGGCGGAATTGTCGCGCCTTTTCGTCACCGGCCATGCGGCGGCGCTCGTCCAGGCCTCGGCGGCGGCGGGCAAGGCGGCCACGCCTAAATTCCAGGACAACGTGAAGAAGGTCGAAGCCGGCGCGCGCGCGGCGCTGGACGCGATCAAGGGGCAGGTGCCCGAGGCGGGCGCGTTATTGGCGCAGCCCACCGAGGCCAATGCGCGCAAGCTCGTCGACGCCATCGCGGCCAAGGATTTGTCGGCGCAACTGGGTTCCAAGCTGCCGGCCAAGGACAGCTACAAATAAGCGCCGGCCGGGCGCCAGCCAAGCGGACGGAGGTCTCGCGTTGAGTGTCGCCATTGCCACCGTCAGCCGTCCCCAGCGCTGGGACGTGCCCTTTGGCGCCGAAATGACCGACGCCGACATTGACGCGCTGCTTGAGCGTCCCGAACTCGGCGCCATCGAGGCCAGGAACTTCCCCGCCCACATCCCGCTCCGCGGACTCCTGCGCAACGACGCCCGCATCGTTTCCTTCGAGCCGGGCGATATCGTCGTGCGCGAGGGCGACTATGGCAATTCGGCTTTTCTCATCCTCGCCGGGCAGCTTCGCGTGGTGCTGGCGCCGGGACTGCCGCGCGACCAGCTTGGCCGGCAGGCGGAGCACCACAAGGGCATGTTCGAGGCGTTGGCGCAGCTTTGGCGAAACCGGCGCATTCCCGAGGTCCGCGACCCCGCGCGCTACGGCCGCGGGCAATCCCTCGCGCGCGGCGCGGCCGGCGGCGGGACCCATGTTTACCTGCAAGACATTCCGCGCGTCCTCGACCAGCACCGGACCGCGCCCCTGGTCGCGGGCGAAATCTTCGGCGAGCTCGCGGCGCTTGGCCGGGTGCCGCGCGCGGTGACCGCGTTCGCCGAGACCAAGGCGCAATTGCTCGAGATCCGCTGGCAGGGGTTGCGCGAATTGCGCCGCTACGATCAGGGCTGGAAGCGGCGCATCGACGAGAACTACCGCCGCAACGCGCTATCGAGCCATTTGCAGGCGACGCCCTTCTTCGCCGGCCTCTCGCCGGAGGCGCTGAAGGCGGTGGCCGACCGGGTGAAGTTCAAGACCTACGGCGCCTTCGACTGGCATGCGTCCTACAAGGAAATGCGGCGATCCGCGGCCGACGGCGCCGGCACGCAGGCGGACGAGCCCATCATCGCCGCCGAGGGCGCCTTCCCGGACGGCGTATACCTGGTGCGGGCGGGATTCGCGCGCGTGTCGTCGCGCCTCGGCGGCGGCCAGCGGACCCTGACCTATCTCGGCGCCGGCGACTATCACGGGCTCGACGAAACCTACGAGAGCTGGAAGACGGGCGAACCCGTGCGGCTGCGCTCGACTCTCGGCGCGCTCGGCTACTGCGATGTGCTGCGCGTGCCCCGCCACATCCTAGAGCGCCACGTCTTCCCCAACCTCGCCGCGCCGCCGGCCAAGGCGCCCGCCATCGAGCGTCAGTTGGCGGACGACGAATTCGTCGAGTGGCTGGTGGACGAGCGTTTCATCAACGGCACGCAGGCGATGCTCATCGACCTCGACGCTTGCGTGCGTTGCGACGATTGCGTGCGCGCCTGCGCCGCGACCCATGGCGGCAACCCGCGCTTCATCCGCCACGGGCCGGTTTTCGACCATTGGATGGTCGCCAACGCCTGCATGCACTGCCGGGACCCGGTGTGCATGATCGGCTGTCCCACCGGCGCCATTCACCGCCACGAGACGGCGGGTGTCATCGTCATCAACGACGATACCTGCATCGGCTGCGGCACCTGCGCGAACTCCTGTCCCTACGACAACATCCGCCTGGTCGAGGTGGCCAACCCCATGGGCGACCCGCTGACGGACGGCGAGGGGCGGCCCATCGTCAAGGCGACCAAGTGCGATCTGTGCGTCGAGCAACCGGGTGGGCCGGCCTGCGCCCGCGCCTGCCCGCACGACGCGCTCCGCCGCATCGACGCCAACGTGCTGCAGGTCACCGGGGGGCACTAGCAATTCCGCCGGATTGTGGTACGCATCCGCCACGATGAGCGGGACACAAGCGTCGGACGCTTTACGCGAGCGCGGCGGACCAACGTGAGAGCGGTCAATCGCAGCGGTTGGTATGTGTGGATCGCTACCCTGGCGGTGTTCGCGGGTGTGGCGGTCTGGCACCGCGCGACCCGGCTGGCGCTCGGCGATACCGAATTCGCCACCGGCTATCTCCTTTTCGCCCTGATCCTGTTTCTCGCCCTCTACAGCGGGCGAAAGAAGCTGTCGATGATCCCGGCGGGCCGCGCCTCGGTTTGGCTGACGCTGCACGTTGTCGTCGGGTTGACGGCGATGGCGGTATTCGGACTGCACACCCAGGTCGTCTGGCCCAGCGGCCTGATCGACCAGATGCTGGCGGCGCTGTTCTATCTCGTCTGCGCCTCCGGCGCGGTGGGCTATGGGTTGCAGATCTGGATTCCCGGCCGGCTGACGCAAGGCGGGCGGGAGTCGATCTATGAGCGCATTCCCGCGGATCTGGCGGACTTGCGGGCCGAGGTCGACAAGGCGTTGCTGGCGGCCGCGGGCGAATCGGGCCACGCCACCTTGGGCCGCTACTACCTGGAAACCCTGGCCTGGTATTTTGCCCGGCCGCGCTTCGCGCTCAGCCACGTGCTGGGCGGCCGGCGGGCGGAACACTGGCTCAAGGGCCGTCTGGGCGCCATCGAGCGTTACCTGTCCGCGCCCGAACGGCCCCATTTGGCGCGCATCGCCGACCTCGGCGCCTTGAAGACTCAGATCGACGGCCAGTACGCATTGCAATCGCTGCTCAAGCGCTGGCTGCTCGTCCATGTGCCGCTGTCGGCGGCGTTGCTGGTTCTTGGCTTCTGGCATCTGGTCGTCGTCCACGTGTTCGCCCGATGAGCCGCCGTGTCCGCTTCGGCCATGATCGCAGCCGCTACGAACGGCCCTCGCTTGGTTGGACGTGCGGCCGCGCCGCGCTATGGGGCCGGCCATGCGCGCGCGGTCCCTCGGCGCTCGGTGTCTGCGGCGGCGAGACCCCATGTGCGCCACGGCGCACGCTTGCCGTTTGGCGCGGCCGCCTGTCGCTGCTGGCGGCGGCGCTGGCGCTGGCCGTGATCGGCGCGTCCGGTGGCGGCGGTGGCGAAGGCGCGGGCGGCGTCGGTTCCCTCGATGCCGGCCCGCTGTCGGCCTCGCACGCGCATTTTTCGCAAACCGGCGGTTGCGCCACCTGCCACGCCGCTTACGGCCAGGGACCGGCTGGATGGTGGAAGGCGTTTTGGACGCCGGCCGGACCGGGAGACAAGCATCGGCTTGCCGCCAGTTGCGTCGAATGTCATGGATTTGGGGGCAACGAAAAACTGGCGCACAATCAGGCGTTCGCCAAGCGCGCCGATTTGCGGCCCACCGATTGCCTCATGTGCCACACGGAGCATAAGGGCCGGCAAGCCGGGCCAAGCGCCATCACCGAAGCCCAATGCCAGACCTGCCACACCCGCAAGGTGGAGGACTTCGCCCGCGACCATTCGCCGCTGCCGGCCGGATTTCCCTACGATCACCCGAAGGGAATCCGCTTCGGTCACGCGAGCCACATGTCGAAGCATTTCAGCGATCCGCGCGTCGCCAGCAAGGCGCCCCAGGGCGGCTGCGTCGGCTGCCACGAGGTCCGCACCGCCGGCCGGACGATGCGGGCGGCGGGCTTCGAGACCGCGTGCGCGGGTTGTCACGCGGAATCGATCGCCAAGCGCGATTTCGTGCTTTTCCGCTGGCCGGAGATCGAGAAGAACGAGATCGCGGCGGCCGACGTCGCCGCCGCCTGCGGCGGCGCGGGCGTGGCGCCGGGAGCCTTCTCCGCCGTGTCGGTCGAATCGCCCACGGCGCTGGCGGCCTATCTGCTCAAGGCGCCGGCGGACGACGTGGCGGCGTATAGCGGCCCGGTGCAAAAACTGGCTCGCGCGATGCTGCGTGACGGCGCCGACGCCGTCGTGGCGGCCGTGGCCAGCCGCCTCGACGCCGCCCCGGAGCGGCTTCTGGCCGGCTTCAACAGCGAGCAGGCGCGGGCCGCGGCGTGCGCCTGGGCGGCCAACCGCGAGTACGAGCCGCCGGGCAAGTCGGCGCAGGCCGGCTGGCGCGCCGAAGCGCTCGAAATCCGCTACGCGAAGCCGGGCCACGCCGATCCGGTCCTGCGCGCGTGGATCGAGGCGCTGGCGGCCGAGGCCGCCCCCGCCGACGCGGCCGATCGCACGCGCCTCGCCGCCGCGCGCCAGGAAATTGCCTCGCCCGACGGGCCCGGCCTTTGCCTCAAATGCCACCTGACCGCCGGGCCGGCCGAGGGGCCGCTGATGGTCCGCTGGCAACATTCCCTTGGCGCCGCGCGGCCGCTGACGCGTTTCGACCATCGGCCCCACATCGACTTACTGGGGCCCGAGAAGACCTGCACAACCTGCCACAAGCTTTCGGCGGCGGCGCCGGCGGCGGACGCGGGGCAGTTTCAGCCGCTCGAACTTCGCACCTGCGCCGCCTGCCACGCCGCCGAGCGGGTGCGCGACGACTGCCGACTATGCCACGTGTACCATCAGGACCACGCGCTGATGAAAAGGATGATGACCGATGCACGATAAGTCGCCCGCGCTCGCCGTGGCTGTCGCTGCCGCCGCCCTTCTGGCGGCCATGGCTGGGGCAGGCGCGTTCGCCCAGGAAAAAGACCCGCACGCCGACCTGTTGGCCGAGTCGTCCTACCCGACCGCATCGCAATGCGGTACCTGCCACACGCAAATCTACCGCGAGTGGTCGTCGTCGAACCACGCCTATTCGTCGATCTCGCCCATGTTCCACAAGTTCGAGCAAACCATCAACGATCTGTCGTCGGGCACCATCCGCGGCTTCTGCGTGCGTTGCCACCAGCAGGTGGGAACGCAGCGCGGCGAGGCGCGCTGGCAACCCCTGTGGGAGCGCAGCCGCATCGCCCGCGAGGGCGTTACCTGCGTCACCTGCCATCGCGTGGCCGAGGAATACGCCAAGACCAATGGCGAGCGGACCGTCGTCCCCGGCGACATCAGCCAGCCGGTGTCGGGCACCGCCAAGGGATCGGTGCTCCCCGAGGTCATCGCGCAAAAGGACTTTTACCGCCTCGCCACCACGCCGGCGGAACGCGGCGGCCGCATCCATTTGGGGGTGCTCAAGTTCGAGCAATTGTCGAAATCGGAGTTCTGCGTGTCGTGCCATCAGGTGGCGGTCCACCCGGGCATCAAGCTCGAAGTGGTGTGGGAACAGTACCGCGACTCGCCCGCGTTCTCCGCCGGCGTTACCTGCCAGGATTGCCACATGGGCAAGGTGCCCGGCAGGGCGGAAGGTTATGACAAGGCGCCCACCGCCGTGGTCGCCGGCAAGCCGGTGAATCCGGAACGCAAGCACAGCAATCACGCTTTTTACGGGCCCGGCTACCCCATCGCCCATCCGGGAATCTTCCCGCACAATCCCAAGGCGGAGAAAATCGCCATCCAGGATTGGCTCAAGTTCGACCATCGCGGCGGCTGGGGCACGTCCAAGTTCGAGGACGCGGTGGAAAAGAAGCAGGTCAAGGTCGCCTTCCCCGACCCGTGGACCGACCGCATCGACCGCGAGGAAGCGCGCGAGATCGTCGATGAAAACCTCGTCCGGCTGGAAGAGAAACGCAAACTGCGCCTGCAGGTGATGGAAAACGGCTCCCGCCTCGACGGGCCATTCTTCGACGGGACGCCGAAACTGGGACAAGACTTGGCGTTCAGCTACCGCATCGCCAATCTCAATCCCGGCCACAACCTGCCCTCGGGATCCCTCGGCGCGCAGCCGGAAATCTGGCTCAACGTCGCGCTGGTGGGCCCCGATGGCAAGACGGTGTGGGAATCGGGCTATGTGGATTCATTCGGCGACATGGCCGACTTGCATTCCCTCGACGTGGCCGCCGGCAAGATCGCCCATGACGACCAGCTGGTGAACCTGCAAACGAAATTCCTCACCACCAACGTCAAGGGCACCGACCGCGAGATGTACCTGCCGGTCAATTTCGACATCGACCAGATACCCTTCATCCGCCCGGCGGCGGTCCCCACCTCGATCCTCAACCACCCGCCCTTCATTCGCATGGAAGGGCGCAGCATCCCGCCGCTCGGCGAACGCGTCGCCAGCTACTCGGTGCCCGCGCGCCTGCTGGCCCAGCCCGGCAAGTACCGGCTCGCGGCGCGGGTCCGCAGCCGCGCGGAGCCGATCTACTTCATGAAGTTCGTCAACGCGACGGTCGAGATGGAACAGTCGATGAACGAGTGGATGATCGACATCCATCCCTACACCGCCGCCTTCGAGGTGCGTTGACCCATGAAGCGGGATAACGCCATGCGCCCGCGCATCGCGGCTGCCGCCATCGCCGTGTTGGCCTTGGCCATTGTCGCGCCGGGGCGGGGTGCCGAGAAAGCGCCTGAAATGTCGCCCGGCGTCGAGCGCGCGCCCCACGATCCGAAAGTCTTCAAGCCCGACCCGCGCTACGACGACAAGCCCTATGACGCCGCCAAGCAGATCGAGATTTACGGCGGCAAGCGCAACATCGACGAGCCGCGCCCGATCATCGAACTGGGCCGGCCGCTCTACCGCGAGGGGCCGCTGGCTGGCGGGTACAACCTGATCGGCCGCAAGAACCTGGTGAGCCCGAGCCTGCAGGTGTTCGGCGATTGGCGCAACGCCGTCGCCTATAACGACAACGGCCAGGCCGAGACCGCGCAGGCCGCCACCCGCCTCAATCTCGACGTCGATCTCCAGCTCACCTCGACCGAGCGCGTCCACGCCCTGTTTCGGCCGCTGGACCAGAACGGAAAGTTCACCCGCCGGGAGTTCTCGGGCGACAAGAGCGGCCAGGACAAGTTCATCCTTGACGGCAATGTCGACACGCTGTTTTTCGAGGGCGATTTCGGCAATATCCTGGCCGGCCTGCGCGACGAGCATCAACCCTTCGACCTGCCCTTCGCCGCCGGCTTGATGCCGCTGATCTTCCAGAACGGCGTCTGGGCGGACGACGCGATCAATGGCGTCGCCTTCGCCATTCCGGCGCGCAACAGCCGCCGGCTTGGCATCTCGAACATGGACGTGTCGTTCTTCGCCGGCTTCGACAAGGTGTCCACCCCGGCGATCAAGGACGCCCAGAACGCGTTCGCGGACCACAACGTCAATGTGTACGCCGTCGCCGCGTTCATCGAGGCCAATGGGGGCTATTGGGAAGCCGGCATCGGCCGCGTCGACGGGGAAGCGGGTTTCAGCCAGTTCAGTTACACCAGCGCGACGGTGGCGTTCACCCGCCGTTACGGCGGCTGGCTGTCCAACAGCGTGCGCGGCGTGTGGACCTTCGGCCAGGACCCGGTCGGCGGCCGCCAGCAAACCGCCGACGGTTTCATCCTCTTGCTGGAAAACTCGCTGATCACGCGCAAGCCGCTGACCTTCGTCCCCTACGCCAATTTTTTCGCCGGTTTCGACCGCCCGCAATCGTTGATTCGCGACGCTGGGGCCGGCGGCATCCTGAAGAACACCGGGATCCTGTTCGAAACCGACGGGCTGACGAACTTTCCCAAGCTCGACGATAGCGGGCAGAACACCTATGGGGGCGCGGTCGGCGTGCAGTATTTGTTCAACCTGGACCAGCAGATCGTGGTCGAGGCGGCGAGCGTGCGGGTGTTCGAGGGCGACCTTGAGCCGGGCCGGCCAGCCCGCGCCGCTCAATACGGCGTCGGCGCGCGCTACCAGATTCCGCTGAACCGCTGGCTGATCTTCCGCGCCGACGCGATTTACGCCTGGCGCGACAAGGACGACGATCTTTCCGGCGTCAGGTCCGAAATCCGGGTCAAGTTCTAGGGCATGGGGGGTCGAACGTGGCAGCGGTGATTCCCTTCGCGGCAGGCCTGTTCCTGGTCACCTTGGCCGGCTATGTCGGCGTGCTTGCGTTCCGCGAAATCGCCTTGGTGCGCATGGCGCGCGCGGCGGCGGTATTGGAGAGCGAGCTTCTTCGCCAGCGCATCAACGAGATCGCCGACAGGCGGCGGCGGGAACTGGAGAAAACCGAGCGCACCTGGGACGGATTCCGCAAGTTCGTCATCGCCCGCAAGGAGATGGAGGCCAAGGACGTCTGCTCTTTCTATCTGGAGCCCCACGACCGGCGGCCGCTGCCGTCCTTTCTGCCCGGCCAGTACCTGACCTTTCGGCTTGCGGTTCCCGGCCAACCCAGGCCGGTGATCCGCTGCTACTCGCTGTCCGAATCGCCGAAGCCGGATCATTTCCGCGTCACCATCAAGCGCATCGGCCCGCCGCCGGGAAATCCGTCCGGCGCGCCGGGCGTGGGTTCCAGCTTCTTTCACCGGGAGCTCGACCCCGGCGACATCGTCGATGTGAAGGCGCCCTCCGGCCAGTTTCATCTTGAGCCGTCGGACGCGGCGCCGGTGGTGTTGATCGCCGGCGGGATCGGGCTGACGCCGCTCTTGTGCATGCTCAATGCCGTGGTCGAGGCCAATGCGCGGCGCGAGGTCTGGCTGTTCTACGGCGTGCGCAACAAGACCGAGCACGCGATGGCCGATCATCTGCGCCGCGTCGCCGCCGAGAATTCCAACATCCAGGTTCACGTTTGCTACAGCGACCCCACGCCCGAAGACCGGGCGGGCGAGGACTACCGGCACGCCGAGCGCGTCGGCATGGACTTGCTGAAAAAGGTTCTGCCCTCCAACGCGCCGCACTTCTATCTGTGCGGCCCGCCGCCGATGATGCAGGCGCTGGTCGAGGGGCTGCACGCCTGGGGCGTGCCGCACGACCGCGTCCATCACGAGGCGTTTGGTCCGGCCTCGGTGAAAAGCGCCGGCGCGCACCCGGCCGCCGACGCCGCGTCGCGCCGGATCGAGGTGGCGTTCGCGCGCTCCGGCAAGACCGGCATTTGGGACGGCCGCTCCAGCCTGCTGGAGACGGCCGATGCCCTGGGCGTGAAGATCGACTTCGGCTGCCGGGCCGGCAATTGCGGAACCTGCCTGACCGCCATCAAGTCGGGCGAGGTGGAGTATCTGAATCCGCCCGGCGCGGCCGTCGAGGCCGGCTCATGCCTGGCTTGCGTCGCC
>CAZIVY010000071.1:0-6996 GCA_964542505.1 uncultured Rhodospirillaceae bacterium | reverse complement strand
CCGCCAGCATCTCGATCTGACGCGCCTGCGCCAGTATGATGTCGATCAACTCGTCCTGGGAAAGCCGGGACAGCGCCTCGCGATTCATCCCCAGCTTGAATCACGTCGCGATTCCCGCGTCAACCGGGTTGAGCAATTACGGGGCGGGAGCCTATCGACGGATGAAGACTTCCGCCGCTTCCGCGAGGCAGCCGCATTCCCCAAGGCGCTGCTTCACCCGGCCATAGCCGATGACGTATGGCTGGCGCTGGCGCGGGGAGGTCTGGCGGACGCGGTCTTTATAGCCTTCCGCACGGTTGAGGAGGCGGTGCGGGACGCCGGCGGCTTCGCGGCGACAGACGTAGGCGTACAGCTCGTGCGCAGGGCATTCAACGAATCGACTGGTCCCCTTTCCGATCTGACACAGCCGGAAGCGGAGCGCGAGGCGCTCTCTCACCTGTTTGCGGGCGCCATCGGCTCCTACAAGAACCCGCATTCGCACCGGACCGTGACCATCACGGACCCGCGCGAGGCACAGGAGATGGTGCTTCTCGCTTCGCATTTGTTGCGTATTGTGGACGCGCGGAAGAAGCCTGCCCCGAAGTAGGTTCGATCCGGTCAATCGGACCCAAAGCAAGCAGTGGATCGGCGATGACAGGTGCATAGCCGCCGATAGGAAATTCGCGTATTCTTCGGAACTGGTGAAAACTTGGACCAATGCTGGCCATGATGAAAAAGAAATACGTTGTGACAGTCGAGCGCGATGAAGATGGCTGGTTCGTGGTGGAGTGCCCGGCACTGCCCGGTTGCGTCACTCAAGGGCGCAGTCTCGACGAGGCACTGGGCAACATCCGCGAGGCGATTGCCGCAAGCCTAGAAACGCGGCGGGCGCGGGGCTTGACCGAAAGCATCGACATCGTGGAAGTCGAGGTGGAGGCGCCGGTTTCGTGACCAGGCTGCCCGTCTCCTCGGGCGCCGAAGCGATCCGCGCATTCGAGCAAGCCGGCTGGAGCATCGACCGGCAACGTGGAAGCCACGTCACTTTGATCAAGCCCGGTGTGGTGGTGGTTCTGACCGTGCCGCTCCATCGGACACTAGGCCCCGGTTTGTTGCGTGCCCTGATTCGCAAAGCAGGCTTGACCGTGGAACAGTTTGTCGGCTTGAGCAGCTAAATAGCGGCCAGCCGCTCCACGGTGGCGCGGAAGCGGCGGCAAACGGCGTCGCGCTCAGATGGAAATATCAAAAGCAGCACGACCCAAACTGCCGCAGGCCTTTGCATAACATCGTGCAAGCGATCTGGGGGCGATCGGTCAACTACGGTGAATGTCTCAAACCCACTAATTCACATTGAACCAAAGCAAATGACAGGATCACTACCAGGGCGTTGCCGATCAGAAACCGATTGAAGACCCCTCGATTTTCGTGCCATCCGCTCCACTGCGCCAGCGTCTTGAACCCAAGCCACGTGCCGACAACGCTCCATGCACCAACTACCATGAGTACCGGATACGCAATCAATTCGAGCGTACCGATCATGGTCGGCTGCCAATAATCGGAGTGATCGACTTGACTCTTGGGTTTGTAATTAATTGAGCGGCGTCCGCTGAAAGTTCGCAACAAGAGAGGCCCGAATCTATCGACACCATCAACAGACATCTCCGATGCACGGAGAGCGCTCATGATGGCACGCAGCAGTAGCGACAAAAAAATTATCAGGAGAAAATACCCCCACCATGATGTCCTAATTTCCCATCCGGAGAAAATTTGGTTTTCCCAGGACAGCGACGCGTTCGCGCTAATTGATTGGTTCATGACGACGAGGTTATCAAATCGGCATTTTCACAGGCAGCAATTTCCTCGTATGCGGCCTATGACTTAGCCAGCCGCTCCACGGTGGCGCGGAAACGGCGGCGGGTGGATTCGCGCTTGGCGTGGCGGCCGTCGGCCACCAGGCGCTTGCCGCCCACCCAGGTTTCGCGCACCACGGAATTGCCCCCGGCGAAGATCCAGCCGTCGAGCCAGAAGTCGCCTTTTTTTCCCACCAGCGCCGGGTGATCGGTGTCGAGGACGACAAAATCGGCGCGCGCGCCAACCTCGATGCGGCCAAGCTTGCGGCCCATCGCCTGGGCGCCGCCGGCAAGCGCCGCCTCGAAAATCCGCCGTCCGGTGGAGCCGCCGGGCCGGACAAGGCGGTTGCGGGCGCGGTCGCGGAGGCGCTGGCTGTATTCCAACTGGCGCAGTTCTTCCGCCACGGCGAGCCGCACGTTTGAATCGGTGCCGATGGCGATGCGGCCCCGCGCCGCCATGTAATCGACGCCGCCAAATATGCCGTCGCCCAGATTGGCTTCGGTGATCGGGCAGAGGCCGGCCACCGCGCCACTGGCCGCAAGGCGCGCCTGCTCGCCCGCGTTCATGTGGGTCGCGTGCACCAAGCACCAGCGCTCGTCTATTGCCTGGTGCTCCAGCAGCCATTCCACCGGGCGCTGTCCGGACCAGGCCAGGCAGTCCTCGACCTCGCCGATCTGCTCGGCGGCATGGATGTGCAGCGGCCCCCGCGGGCGGATCGCCAGCACTGCCGAAAGTTGCTCGGGCGTCACCGCGCGCAATGAATGAGGCGCCAGCCCCAGCGCCGCGTCGTCGAGCGGCGCTACCGCCGCCACCGAGGCTTCCACCAGGCGCTCGAATACGGGCAGATCGGTGGCGAAGCGCCGCTGGCGGGCTTTAAGCGGCGCGCCGCCAAAGCCGCCTTGGGCGTAAAACACAGGCAACAGCGTCAGCCCAATGCCGGTGGCGGCGGAAGCAGCGGCGATGCGCGCCGCCATTTCGCCGACTTGGGCGTAGGGGCGCCCGTCGGGCTGGTGGTGCAGATAGTGGAACTCGCCCACGGCGGTGAACCCCGCTTCCAGCATTTCCACATAGGCTTGCGCGGCGATGGCTTCCACGTCGTCGGGGGTCAGGGTGGCGAGGAAGCGGTACATGAGCTCGCGCCAGGTCCAGAAATTGTCCGCGCTGTCGCCGGCGATTTCGGTCAGGCCGGCCATGGCGCGCTGGAAGGCGTGGCTGTGGACATTGGGCAGGCCGGGAACGGCGACGCCGGCGACGCGTTCCGCCGCTTTCGCGCCGCCACCGACCCCGCCACCGCCAACCGAAAGGATGCGGCCGTCGGCGCCAAATTCGACTTTAACTTCCGCCGCCCACCCTTCCGGCAGCAAAGCGTGGTCGAAAACGATCTTGCCCATCACCGGTGTCCGCCTTTAGCTTGCCTGTCGCTATCATCCATTATCGTAGGGGTCGGCGTCGATGGTCCGCGTCGATGCGCTGTGGCTGAACGGGAATTTCGCCACCATGGCCGCCGGGGGCGCGCCCTATGGCGCCATTGGCGACGGCGCGCTGGCGGCTTCGGGCGGCCGCATTGCCTGGATCGGCCCGCGCGCCGACATGCCCGCGGGCTTGACGCCCGACCGGGAAATCGACCTCGGCGGGCGCTGGGTCACGCCCGGGCTGATCGATTGCCACACGCATCTGGTGTTTGCCGGCGACCGGGCGGAGGAGTTCGAGCGCCGCCTGAACGGCGAGAGCTACGAGGACATCGCCCGCGCCGGGGGCGGCATTGCCTCGACCGTGCGCCAGACGCGCGCCGCCGCCCTGGCCGCGCTGGTGGACGCGGCCCTGCCCAGGCTGGACGCGCTGATCGCCGAGGGCGTCACCACCATCGAAATCAAATCCGGCTATGGGCTGGAGCGGGAGACCGAATTGAAGCAGTTGCGGGCGGCGCGGCAACTGGCCGAGGCGCGCGACATCGGGGTGAAGACAACGCTGCTCGCCGCCCACACGACGCCGCCGGAGTTCGCCGGCCAGCCCGACCGCTATATCGGCCTGGTGTGCGAGGACATCCTGCCGGCGGCGGCGGCGGCGGGGCTTGCCGACGCGGTGGACGGCTTTTGCGAGCGCATTGCCTTCAGCGCCGAACAAATGCGCCGGGTTTTCCAGGCGGCGCGGGCGCGCGGGCTGCCCGTCAAGCTGCATGCCGAGCAGTTGTCGCCAAGCGGCGGCGCCAGGCTTGCCGCCGAGTTCGGGGCGCTGTCCGCCGACCATCTGGAGCATGCCGACGACAAGGACGCGGCGGCGCTGGCGAAGGCCGGCGCCGTTGCCGTACTGTTGCCCGGTGCGTTCTATTTCCTCCGCGAGCGGCAGGCGCCGCCCATCGAAGCCTTTCGCCGTCACGGCGTGCCCATGGCGGTGGCGACCGACTGCAATCCCGGCACCTCGCCCCTTAGCTCGATCCTGGCGGCGATGAACATGGCTTGCACCTTGTTCCGCTTGACGCCGGAGGAAGCGCTTGCTGGCGCCACGCGGGCGGCGGCCCAAGCGCTCGGCATGGGCCTCGAAGCGGGAACGCTGGAAGCGGGCAAAAGCTGCGACCTGGCGATCTGGAACATTTCTCGCCCGGCGGAGCTTTGCCATCGGCTGGGCTTCAACCCGTTGCATGCGCGCGTGCGGGGCGGGCGATGAGCGCCACGGTCACCCTTGGCGGCGGTGCGCTCGGGCTCGACGACTGGCGGCGCGTTCATGCGGGCGCGGCGGTGGCGATCGATGCCGGAGCGCGCGCGGCGGTGGAAGCAGGGGCGGAAGCCGTGGCGCGCATCCTGCGCGGCGACGCCGCCGTCTATGGCGTCAACACCGGGTTCGGCAAGCTGGCGCAAACACGCATCAAGGACAGCGACCTGGCGCGCCTGCAACGCCATCTGGTGCTTTCCCACGCCGCCGGGGTGGGGCCGCCGCTGCCCGACGCCGTGGTGCGCCTGTGCATGGCGCTGAAGCTCGCCACGCTCACGCGCGGCGCGTCGGGCGTGCGCTGGTCCACGGTGGAGCTGTTGTCGGCGATGTTGCGGCACGATTTGATGCCCGTGATCCCGGCGCAAGGATCGGTCGGGGCGTCGGGCGACCTGGCGCCGCTGGCGCATTTGGCCGCCGCGACGATGGGGCTGGGCGCCATCCGCCAGCGCGGACGCGAGCGTCCGGCGGCGGAGGCGCTGGCGGACGCGGGCCTTAAACCCCTGGAGCCCGCGCCGAAGGAAGGCCTGGCGCTGCTCAATGGCACGCAGGTTTCGACCGCGCTGGCGCTGCATGGGCTCTACGCCATCGAGCGCGCGTTCCGCGCCGCCATTGTCGCCGGCGCGCTGACGGTGGACGCGGCGCTGGGTTCCGATACGCCGTTCGATGCGCGCATCCACGCGTTGCGGCCACATCGAGGCCAGCGCGACGTGGCGGCGGCGCTGCGCGCGCTCATGCGCGATAGCGGCATCCGCGCCTCGCATCTCGAATGCGGCAAGGTGCAGGACCCCTATTCGCTGCGCTGCCAGCCGCAGGTGATGGGCGCATGCCTCGACATCTTGCGCGCCGCCGCGGCGACGCTGACGGTGGAAGCCAACAGCGTCTCCGACAACCCGCTGGTGATGGCGGACAGCGGCGAAGTGCTGTCGGGCGGCAATTTTCACGGCCAGCCGGTGGCCTTCGCCGCCGATCAATTGGCGCTGGCGGTGGCGTCGATCGGCTCGCTCGCCGAACGGCGCATCGCCATGCTGATCGACGGCACCATCAGCGGCCTGCCGCCGTTCCTCACCCGCCGGCCGGGCATCAATTCCGGTTTCATGATCGCCCATGTGACGGCGGCGGCGCTGGCGGCGGAGAACAAGCAGCGCGCGGCGCCCGCGAGCCTGGACAGCCTGCCCACCTCGGCCAACCAGGAGGACCACGTGTCCATGGCCACCCACGCGGCGCGCCGCCTGGGGGAGATGGCCGAGAACGCCGCCAACATCGTCGCCATCGAATTGCTCGCCGCGGCCCAAGGCCTCGATTGTCACGCGCCGCTGAAAAGCAGCCCGCCGCTGGAACGGGTGCGCGCCCTGGTACGGGCAAGGGTGCCGCCGCTCGAGGACGACCGCCTGCTTGCCCCCGACATCGCCGCCGCCAAGGAATTGGTTGTGTCCGGCGCTGTCGCCGACGCGGCCGGGCCGGAGCTGGCCGCGCTGGCCATGGACGAGGCGGCGCGGTGACTTTTCTAAGCGTCACGCGGGGCGATGGGCCGCTGGTGCTGAGCATGCCCCATGGCGGGCAGACCGTACCGCCGGAGATCGCGGAGCGCATGACTGCCGAGGGACAGGGCGTACCCGATACGGACTGGTGGATCGAGCGGCTTTACGACTTCGCGTCAACGCTCAACGCCAGCGTCGTGCGCACCGACATTTCGCGCTACGCGATCGACGTCAATCGCGATCCGTCGGGGAAATCGCTCTATCCCGGACGGACGACCACCGCGTTATGCCCGCTGGAAACCTTCAATGGCGAACCCATCTATCGCGCCGGCGCCGAGCCCGGCGCGGCCGAAATCGCCGCCCGCAAGCAGGCCTATTTCGAGCCCTACCACGCGGCGCTCCGCCAGGCGCTAGACCGCGCCCGGGCGTGGCACGGTTACGCGCTGCTCTACGATTGCCATTCCATACGGTCCGCGATTCCGCGCCTTTTTTCCGGGCAATTGCCGGTCTTCAACATCGGCGTCAACGAGGGAAGAAGCTGCGCCGCACCCATGGCGCGCGCCGTCAGCGTGGCCTGCGGCGCGGCGCCCGGCTACGACGCCGTCGTCGATGGACGCTTCAAGGGCGGCTGGATCACGCGCCATTATGGCGATCCCGAGCGGGGCATCCACGCGCTGCAGATGGAACTGGCGCAACGCGCCTATATGATGGAAGAGGCGCCGTGGACCTATGACGAGCGGAAGGCCGAGCAGCTTAAGCCCGTGCTGCGCCGCGTAGTGGCCGCCTACCTGGCGGCGGCGGCGCAGTTGAACCAAACCGTGCGGTGACCGTGACCCCCCGTCGTCTCGACAACGCCCGCCAGGTGCGCGCCGACCGCGGCCCGAGGCTCAGCGCCAAGAGCTGGCAGACGGAAGCGCCGCTCCGCATGCTGATGAACAATCTCGACGCGGAAGTGGCGGAGCGGCCGCAGGAGCTGGTGGTC
>CAZIVY010000070.1:0-4442 GCA_964542505.1 uncultured Rhodospirillaceae bacterium | reverse complement strand
GCATTTTGCGTCGGCGACCGAGAACTTGGCGTAATTGATATTGCCGATCACGTTGCGGGACTGTTGGGCACTCTCGAAGATCGCCTTGTCGTGGTCGCGCGCAACGAATTGAAAGCCTTTCGTCGCGTCGATGAGATCGATCTCGGTGCGCCAGCCGCGGTCTCCTGGGGTGTAAATGGCGTAGTACACCACCTCGGCGCGCGGATATTTGCCATCCTTTCCGATCCAGGTCCCGCGATCGATAGTGTACGTTCGACGCGAATTCTCGCCGGAATAGAAGCGATGTGTGCCTCCTGCCAGTCCGGGCGCATGGAGGACAAGGGGGGTCTGCTCCGCGCCCAGGGTGCGGAACTCCGAACCAATTTGGCCTTCGGCGCAGCCGGCGGCCAGAAAGGCTACCACCAGCATCGCCGCCGTGAGGCCCGCAGCCGAACGGGCAATCGCGCTGGAGTGGAAATTCGCGTTCATTGTCATGTCATGGCCTCCCTATGGACCGCGGCGCCGTCTATTTGCTGGCGCGGAGCCGCGCCAGGCGTTCCCGCGCTATGGCCATCATGTCCGCGCGGCTGGTCCCGTGGCGGACCGCCGGATCGTAGAGGACACGAAGCGCCAGTTCGTCCCATGGCGTGAGTTCGGTCGCGGCGTGCATTGGGCTCAAGACCGATGGCAACAAGCCGGAATGGTGCCCGAAACCGAAGGCGTGCGCCAACTCATGGGCGATGCAGCGATTGATCGATGTTTCTTGCGCCACACTGATGATGATATCGGCCTTCTGGATGCCCTCGGGCGAGAATCGTTTAGTGACCGCGCAGGGAACGAATTCGTTCGAGAGCCCTGGTCGAGTTATCAGGAAATCCGTATCGGCGGTTAGAGTGATGGTTAGGTTGGCCGGTTGGTCCCAGGTGACGGCAATGCCGGTGAGGCGGCTGAAACGCGCTATTTCCTTCTCCACTTGATCGCGGTATTTGTCCGCATCGACGCCACTTAATCCTGCTCGGATGGGGCTAGCCCACTTGACGACCGACGCCGATTGACCTTCGTAGCCGGCGGCGTTACCGAAAGTGATCTCGTCGAAGAATCGCTCCAGGCGGTCGGTTGAAGGAACCGTCTCGCACGCCGCCAATACCAGCAGCGCCGGCATTATCAGCTTAAGAATACCCATGACGGGATTCCGCGCCTATCCATGTGCATTCGATTAAATGACTATCAGGCCTGCAAATATAGAACGGACGGCAGGCACTTCATATTCGGTTGCGCTTCCAGCGCCGACGCCGAGCGCGATAGCCGCGCGGCTTCGGTAGCCCCGGAATGTTAGGGCAACGCCCCCCGGGAATGGCTCAAGCGGTCGAGGGCGCCTTGGAGGATGTAGGCGGCGGCGAGCTTGTCCACCAGTTCCGCCCGCCGCTGGCGCGAGGCGTCGGCCGCCAGCAACGTGCGCGTCACCGCCTGGGTGGACATGCGCTCGTCCCAGAGCGCCATGGGGAGGGGCAACAACCGGTGCAAATTGACCTGGAACTGGCGCACCGACTGGCAGCGCGGCCCTTCGCTGCCGTTCATGTTGATGGGCAGGCCGATGACCAGCCCGCCCACGCCTTCCTTGGCGGCGATGCCGGCTATGGCCTCGGCGTCGGCGGCAAAGCGCCGGCGGCGCACCACCAGGTAGGGGGAGGCAATCATCCTCAAGGTATCGCTCAAGGCCAGGCCGACGGTGCGCCGGCCGACGTCGAGACCCAGGAGACGCTGCCCGGGTTTCAAGTGCTCCTTGAGGTCGGTCAGGTTGCCGAGCAGCATGTCCGATGCTAGTTTCCGCCGCTTCCCGCGCCCTTAGAGCAATATCAAGTTAGATTGAATCGTCCGGTTCAATCTAACTTGATAAAATTGCTCTAGATTTCAAGATGATGGAGCAGCATTGTCCGCTCATTTGATTGCTGAAAGCGACTCCAAATGAGCGGATGCTGCTCGAGTCAAGCCCGCAAGGTGGCACATGTCGCTCGATAAGGCCACGGTTCGACGTATCGCCCGCCTGGCGCGCATCGGCTTGGACGACGCGCAGCTCGAGCCCATGGCGGCGGAGCTGAACAACATCCTGAAGTTCGTCGAGCAGTTGAACGAGGTGAACATCGAGGGCGTGGCGCCCATGTCGGGCGGCATGGCGATGGGCCTCAAAATGCGCGAGGACAAGGTTTCCGACGGCGGCAAGCCGGCCGCCATCTTGCGCAACGCGCCGGCCACGGAAGCGGGCTTCTTCGTCGTTCCCAAGGTGTTGGAATGAGCCGCGGCGGGTTGCCGATGGGCATCGCCGAGGCGCGAGGGGCGTTGAAAAAACGCGCCCTTTCCGCCCGCGAGCTGGCTTCAGCCTGCATCGAGGGGATGGCGGCGGCGCGGCCGCTCAACGCCATGATCACCGAAACGCCGGAGGCGGCGCTGGTCATGGCCGACGCCGCCGACCGGCGGCTGGCCAAGGGGGAAGGGGGCGCGCTCGAAGGCATTCCGGTCGCCATCAAGGACCTGTTCTGCACCGACGGCATCCAGACCACCGCCGGCAGCCACATCCTGGAGGGCTTCCGCCCCACCTACGAATCGACGGTGACGGCCAATCTGTGGCGCGCCGGGGCGGTCAATCTCGGCAAGACCAACCTTGACGAGTTCGCCATGGGATCGTCGAACGAGACCAGTTTTTTCGGCCCGGCGATCAACCCGTGGCGGCGCCAGGGCGACAACCGCCAATTGGTTCCGGGGGGGTCGTCGGGCGGCTCGGCGGTGGCGGTGGCGGCGGGTTTCGCGCTCGGCGCCACGGGCACCGATACCGGCGGCTCCATCCGCCAGCCGGCAAGCCTCACGGGCATTGTCGGACTCAAGCCCACTTATGGGCGCTGCTCGCGCTGGGGCATCGTCGCCTTCGCCTCGTCCCTCGACCAGGCCGGGCCGATGACCCGGTCGGTGCGCGACGCGGCGATCATGCTCGGCGCCATGGCTGGGCATGACGCGAAGGATTCCACCAGCGCCGACGTGCCGGCGCCGGACTACGAGGCGGGGATCGATGGCGGCATCAAGGGCCTGCGCATCGGCATCCCGGCGGAATACCGCGTCGATGGCATGGGGGCGGAGATCGAGCGCCTGTGGCGCCAGGGCATTGCCTGGCTCAAGGACGCCGGCGCCAGCGTCCACGACATCCGCCTGCCGCACACCAAATACGCGCTGCCGGCTTATTACATCGTGGCGCCGGCGGAAGCGTCGTCCAATCTGGCGCGCTATGACGGCGTGCGCTACGGCTTGCGCGTGCCGGGCCGCGACCTGTTGGAGATGTACGAAAAAACCCGCGCCGCCGGTTTCGGGGCCGAGGTGCGCCGGCGCATCCTGGTCGGCACCTATGTGCTGTCGGCGGGCTATTACGACGCCTATTACTTGAAGGCGCAGAAGGTTCGCACCCTCATCCGCCAGGATTTCGAGAACGCCTGGACGTCGGTGGACGCGATCTTGACCCCCACCTCGCCGTCGGCCGCCTTCGGCATCGGCGACAAGACCGACGACCCGGTGGCCATGTACCTGAACGACGTGTTCACGGTGCCGATCAATCTCGCGGGACTGCCGGGGTTGTCGGTGCCGGCGGGCCTGTCCGATGGCGGACTGCCGCTGGGGCTGCAGGTCGTGGGCCGCGCCTTCGACGAGGCGACGGTGCTGAAAGTCGGCCACGCCATCGAGCGCGCCGCCAATTTCACCGCCCGCCCCGACCCCTGGTGGCGGGCCCCGTGAGGCCTCACCCTTCGACAGGCTCAGGGTGAGGCCGAGGGAGAATGGTGAGGCCGAGTGCGAAGGGTGAGGTGAAGTTCACCCGCGTCACGCCGCCGGCTGGAGGTCCTCGAGGAGGGTGGGGAGCAACTCCTTCCGGTGGGGTGGATGACTGCGCCAATTTGCAGCGCCACTCTGGCGGAGTAAAATGCCTACAAGTTATGACTTCAATGCTATCGGGAGATCAGCCATGGCGATGGCGGCGGCCAATCTGATCGAGGGCGCCACGGGTGCGTGGGAGGTGGTGATCGGCCTGGAGGTCCATGCCCAGGTGAACTCCGAGGCCAAGCTCTTCTCCGGCGCCGCGACCAGATTTGGCGCCGAGCCCAACAGCCAGGTGTCGCTGGTGGACGCGGCCATGCCCGGCATGCTGCCGGTCATCAACCGCTATTGCGTCGAGCAGGCGGTGCGCACGGGATTGGGCTTGCAGGCGCAGATCAACTTGCGCTCGGTGTTCGACCGCAAGAATTATTTCTATCCCGACCTGCCCGCCGGCTATCAGATCAGCCAGTATTTGCAGCCGATCGTGGGCGCCGGGAGGCTCGCCCTCGACATGCCCGACGGCACGGCGCGCGACATCCGCATCACCCGGCTGCATCTGGAGCAGGACGCGGGCAAGAGCCTGCACGACCAGTCGCCGAACGCCACCTACG
>CAZIVY010000069.1:0-19014 GCA_964542505.1 uncultured Rhodospirillaceae bacterium | reverse complement strand
GCTATCCGACAGCCGCTTATGCCGCCAAGTTCGCCATCGTCGCCGGCATCGTCAATCTCGTCGCGGGCTTTTGAAGCCGCGGCGCTTCGCACATCTTGCTTGCTCCCTGCGCCCAAGCTACTTTTGCAACAGGTCTATTGTTGCCACGGGCAATGCGCCGCCTCATATCGAGCGTGCAAGAATTCGGCCTGCCGATGAGTATCCGGTCGAAGATCCCGGTCAAGCATGGAACGCGCTTACCGTCGGCGGGTACACCGACAAGATCAACATTGCGGAGGACGACCTTGAGGGCTGGGCCCCGCTGGCCGACGCAGGGGATGTTAGCCCGTATACTCGAACGTCAATCACGTGGCCGCAGGGCAAGTCTCCGTACAAACCAGAAATCGTCATGGAGGCCGGTAATCGTGCGGTGAGCCCGACCGGCCGTGAAGTGCATAGCGTGGACTCGCTCGGGCTATTATCTACGGGTTCGGATACGGGTAGGCAACCGCTGACGCCGTTTCATGCGACGAGCGCCGCCGCCTCGCAGGCGGCAAGAATGGCCGCGCGTTTGTACGCAGAGCATCCAGATTTTTGGCCTGAGACCATTCGAGCGCTGATTGTTCACAGCGCCGAATGGACGGAAGTTATGAGAGCCAGTCTCGACGCGGCTCGGGGAATGCGTGAGTGCTATGCACTGTTGCGGCGATTTGGCTATGGCGTTCCGAGCTTCGAACGCGCCGCTGCATCAGCGCAGAATCATCTCGGGCTAGTCGCACAGAATACGATTTATCCCTTCAGGTCGAATGAAGGGCGAAAGTTTCGCGATTGCCATTTTTACCGGCTACCTTGGCGCAGAGTGCTCGAAGAACTCGGGGTGCGCAACATCAACGTGAGCCTGAAGGTGACGCTGTCGTATTTCATTGAACCGAATCCAGGAGTTTCGGCATCGTTCGACCCGCAACGATACCAGTCGTTCGGGCTTCGTTTTGACCTCCGCCGCCGAATGGAGTCGGTATCGGATTTTGTCGAACGAGTGAACGCCTTGGAGAGAGATGATCCACTCGGGCGAGCAAGAATTTCTCCAGACGACAATCGGTGGCGTTTCGGACCGCAGAGTATGTCCGCCGGATCGCTTCATTGCGACGTATGGACCGGGCCAGCAGCCGAACTTGCTGCCCGCGACATAGTCTGTATCAAGCCGGTGATTGGATGGTGGAGGAATCGCGCGTCTCTCGAAACGTGCAACAAACAGACGCGCTACGCCTTGGTCTTGACACTCACTACCCCGAATATCGATATCGACCTTCACACGCCGATCAGCATGATCGTCGAGACCAATGTTGATGTCGAAATACCCTTCTGACGGTAATCAGTGCATACATCCATTTTAGCAGAAAGACGGGTACGCTGGCGCGGCCCTACTCGGAAAAATCGAGGCCCATGGCGCGGTAGCGTTCCGGCTCGTCGATCCAATCCGGGCGAACCTTGACGAACAGGAACAAGTGCACGCGCCGCTCGAACATTTTCTCCAGGTCGGCGCGGGCGGCGCTGCCAATGGCCTTGATGGTGCGCCCGCCTTCTCCCAGGACGATGGGCTTTTGGCTGTCGCGCATGACATAGATCGTCTGTTCGATGCGCACCGCGCCGTCGGCCAAGTCCTTCCAGCTTTCGGTTTCCACCGTCGAGGTATAGGGCAGTTCCTGTTGCAGCCGCATGTAGAGCTTCTCGCGCGTGACCTCGGCGGCCAGCAGCCGCTCGGAAATGTCGGCGAGCTGGTCGGCGGGATAAAGCCAGGGGCCGTGCGGCAGCATTCCCGCCAGGCGCTGCTTGAGGTCATTCACCCCGTCGCCGTTTAGCGCCGAGATCATGAAGGTGTCGGTGAAACCGCCGTCGGCGTTAAGCCGGGCGGCGAGACCGAGAAGCGCCTCGCGCGCCACCGCGTCGATCTTGTTCAACGCCAGGACGGCGCGCCGTCCCGCGTCTTTCAACCCCTCCACGATCCGCCTCGTATCGTCGTCCAGGCCGCGCGCGGCATCGACCAGCAGGACCACGATCTCCGCGTCCGCCATGCTGGCCCAGGCGGCGTGCACCATCGCCCGATCGAGCCGCCTCCGGGGGAGGAAGATTCCCGGCGTATCGACGAAAATCATCTGCGCCGGGCCGGCGATGGCGATGGCGGCGGCGCGCGAGCGGGTGGTTTGCGGCTTGGGCGTGACGATCGCCACCTTGGCGCCCACCAGGCGGTTGAGCAATGTCGACTTGCCGGCGTTCGGCGCCCCCACGATGGCGATGTAGCCGCACCTTGTGTCGCCGCCGGCGCTAGCGCCGGCGTTCATTTTCCCGCCGCCGGCGGCGGCGCTCATTTCGCCTCTCGCTCTTGCGCCGGCACGGCTTTAACCGGCCGCGGCGCGGCTTTCGTCCTGCTCCTACCCTTGCCCTGGCCATTGCCGCCTTCGGCCGGCTGAGGCTCGTCCGCCGGCAGCGACTTGAGCAGCGCGCGCGCCGCGATCTGCTCGGCGGTGCGTTTGGAGCCGCCCTTGCCGGCGGCCGGATCGTGGCCGGCAACGGTGACGCTGACGGTGAACATGGGCGCGTGCGGCGGGCCTTCGCGGACGGCCACGGCGTAGACCGGCGTCGGCAGGCCGCGCGCCGCCGCCCACTCCTGCAACGCCGTCTTGGCGTCCTTCGCCGCGCTCGCCACCTCGTCCAGCGAGGGCGCCAGGCAGGTACCGAGGAAATTCTGCGCCGCGGCCAGGCCGCCGTCGATGTAAAGCGCCGCGATCACGGCCTCGAAAACATCGGCCAGGATGGCCGGCTTGCGGGCGCCGCCGCTTTGGCGCTCGCTGCGCGAGAGACGCACATAGGCGCCCAGCCCCAGCGCCTCGGCCATGCGCGCCAGGCTTTGCTGGCGCACCAGGGCGTTGAATCGCCGCGCCAGTTCGCCGGCCGCGTCGCTGGGATAGCGCCGGTGCAAAATATCGGCGACCGCCAATCCCAGCACCCGGTCGCCGAGAAATTCCAACCGGTCGTAGTCGCGCCGCCGGCGCCCGCGCCTGGCGCCCGCCGAGGGGTGCGTGACCGCCTCTTCAAGCAAGCCGATATCGGCGAACGAGTGACCCAGCGCCGCCGCCAGGGCGGCGATATCGGGCTTATCCTCGCCCACGGATGTCCCCGTTCATTCGATGGCGCGGAAGAAGCGCGAGAAGCGGAGTGCCCCAAACCAGCCCCAAAATTCCCAAGCCGACACGGAATAGTCGGTGGAAAAGAACAAAACCTCGGCCCGGCCCACGAGATTTACCGCCGGCACATAGCCTACCCCCGACTGACTGGGGGGAATGCGGCTATCGAGGGAATTGTCCCGGTTGTCGCCCATGGCGAAGAAGTGACCCGGCGGCACCAGGAAGATCTCGGTGTCGTCGGTGATATTGCCGACTTGCACGTCGAGGGTGCGGTAGCTGACCCCGCTCGGCAGCGTTTCGCGGTACTGCGGCACGAAGACGACGGCGCCCTGGCGGGTCACGTGACGGTAATCGGCGACGCGTTCGCGGCGCACCGGCTCGCCATTGAGAATAAGCTGTCCGCCGCGCATTTGCAGGCGATCGCCCGGCAGGCCGACAATGCGCTTGATGTAATCGGTCGAATTGTCGCGCGGCAGCTTGAACACCGCGACATCGCCCCGCTGCGGCGGACGGAAAAAGATTCGCCCCGGAATCACCGACAGCCCGAACGGCATGGAATAGCGGCTGTACCCGTAGCTGTACTTGGCGACGAACAGGTAATCGCCCACCAGCAGATTGGGCAGCATCGATTCGGAGGGTATGTTGAAGGGCTCGAAGGCGATGGTCCGGATGCCGAGCGCGATAAGAACGGCGTAAACGATCGTGCGGATGGTTTCGCCGAAGCCGCCCTTCTTGCTCTCGTTTGCCATGAGGAACATTTCTTAAGTATTTGATATGTCTATGTTATGCCGCGAGAGCGTTCTTCCGCCACGGGAAGGCGCATAAAGCCGTCAAGCCTCCGCCCTGTCAAGTCTGTCCGCCCGCACCGCCGAAATCACCACAATGGCGTGCGCCTGCGGCGGCTCGTCGGTAATGGTGACATCGACGCGCGCCACCATGCCCGGCGGCGTGATGTCGCGCAGCCGTGCGAGCGCGCCGCCCGTCAGCTCCAGTGTCGGTTGACCGCCCGGCCGGTTGACCACGCCCATGTCGCGCCAGAACACCCCCTGGCGGAGGCCGGTGCCAAGCGCCTTCGCGCACGCCTCCTTGGCGGCGAATCGGCGCGCATAGGACGCCGCGCGATTGAGCCGGCGCTCGGATTTCCGGCGCTCGATCTCGGTGAACACACGGCCGAGAAAGCGCTCGCCGAAACGCTCGATGACGCGCTCGATGCGGCGGATATCGACGACGTCGCTGCCCAGGCCGAGAATCATCGCGTTTCAGGCCGATCGCGCGCCGCTGGCGCTGTTACGCGCCTGGTCCATCGCCGCGCGCATGCGCTTGATGGCGCTTTCCAGGCCGCTGAAGATCGCTTCGCCAACCAGAAAATGACCGATGTTGAGTTCGACCACGGTGGGGATGGCGGCCACCGGACCCACATTCTCGTAGCTCAAGCCATGCCCGGCATGGCATTCGAGGCCGACGCCCTCGGCATAGGCGGCGGCCTCCTCCAGGCGGGCAAGCTCCGCCGCCCGGCGCTCCGGCGGCGCCTCGCAGAAGGCGCCGGTGTGCAACTCGACCACGGCGGCGCCCAGCGCCTTGGCCACCGCAAGCTGCACCGTCGAGGGCTCGAGGAACAGCGATACCCTGATCCCCGCCCCGGCCAGCCGGCTCACCACCGGCGCCAGTTGGCGGTGGTGGACGGCGGCGTCGAGCCCGCCCTCGGTGGTGCGTTCCTCGCGCCGCTCCGGCACCAGGCAACAGGCATGCGGGCGATGGCGGAGCGCGATCGCCACCATTTCGTCGGTGGCCGCCATTTCAAGATTGAGCGGCAGGTCGATCTCCAGCGACAGGCGCCGGATATCGTCGTCGGAAATGTGGCGCCGGTCCTCGCGCAGATGCGCGGTGATGCCGTCGGCGCCCGCCGCCGCCGCGGCGCGGGCGGCGCGCAGCGGATCGGGATGGCGCCCGCCGCGCGCGTTGCGGATGGTCGCCACGTGGTCGATGTTGATGCCCAGGCGCAGGCGCGGCATGGCGCGATTCTCCTTCGTCACTTTCAGCCGCGCGCCCGTTCCACCGAACTGATGACCGGACAGGCGCGCAACGCGGCGATGATGTTGGTCAGGTGCTTCACGTCGCGAACCTCGATGTCGATCATCATTTCGAAGAATTCGGGCGATCGGTTGGCGATCTTGAGGTTGCTGATATTGCCCTCGTACTTGGCGATCATGGTGCTGAGCTGGCTGAGCGCGCCCGGTTCGTTCGACACCAGGGTGATGATGCGCCCCGCATGCGTCTGCGTGGCGTCGGGGTCGTTCTCCCACATCACGTCGAGCCAGCGTTCGGGCATGTTGACGAACTGTTCCAGCGCGTCGCAGTCGATGGTGTGGACGGTGACCCCGCGGCCCGTGGTGACGATGCCAACGATGCGGTCGCCCGGCAAGGGATGGCAGCAGCCGCCGAAGTGCAGCGCCATGCCGGGAATGAGCCCGCGGATCGGGATGGCGCCGTCCCCCTTGGGCGCCTTCTTCGCCGCCGCCCCATCGGCGCGCGGAGCGCTCCGGCGATCGTCGGTGCGCTCGTTGGGGAACACCGCTTCCAGCACCTGCTGGGCGCCAAGAATCGCCTCGCCGGCGGCGGCGTAGACATCGTCCACCGTTTTCGCCTTGAGCGCCGCCAGCGCTCCGGTCAGCGCCTTTTCCGTCAGCCGGTGCCCGCGCTCGCGGAAGCGTTTTTCCAGGATGGATTTGCCCAACTGCACGTATTGGCTGCGCTGGCGCGTGCGGATGAAGCGGCGGACGTGCGAGCGCGCCTTGCCGGTGACGACAAATCCCTCCCACGCCGGCGAGGGCGTGGCGTTTTTCGAGCGCAGGATCTCCACCTGGTCGCCGTTCTGCAATTGCGAGCGCAAGGGCACGATGCGGCCGTTGACCTTGCTGCCGACGGTGGTGTCGCCCACGTCGGAATGAATGGCGTAGGCCATGTCGACCGGCGTGCTGCCGCGCGGCAGCGCGATCAGGTCGCCCTTGGGCGTGAAACAGAAGACCTGATCCTGGAACATGTTGAGCTTCGTGTGCTCGAGAAATTCCTCCGGGTCCTCGGCCTGTTCGAGGATTTCCAGCAGCTCGCGCAGCCAGCGGTATTCCTTGGCGTCCGATTCCTTGCTTTGCCCCTTGTACAGCCAGTGGGCGGCGACGCCGATTTCGGCCACTTCGTGCATCTCGCGCGTGCGCACCTGGGTTTCGATGCGCTTCTGTTCGGGGCCGATGACCGTGGTGTGCAGGCTGCGGTAGTTGTTCGACTTCGGTGTCGAGATGTAGTCCTTGAAACGCTCCGGCACCATCGGCCACGCGCCGTGCACCACGCCGATGGTCTGGTAGCAGGTGGGAATGTCGGCGACCACGATGCGGAAGGCCATGATGTCGGACAATTGCTCCAGCGCCACGTTCTTGCGCTGCATCTTGCGCCAGATCGAATAGGGACGCTTCTCCCGCCCCGACACCCAGGCCTCGATCCCGGCTTCCGCCAGCGTCCGCTTCAACCGGTCGGCGATGCGGTCGACAAGGCCCTCGCCGCGCTGGCGCAGGAAATCGAGCCGGGCGATGATCGAATCGCGCGCATCGTTGTTGATTTCCGCGAACGCCAGATCCTCCAGCTCGTCCTTGATTTCCTGCATGCCGATGCGGTCGGCGAGCGGAGCGTAGATCTCCATCGTCTCGAGCGCGATGCGCCGGCGCTTGTCGGCGTCCTCGAAGAACCGCAGCGTGCGCATGTTGTGGAGCCGGTCGGCCAGCTTGACCAGCAGCACCCGAATGTCGCTCGACATGGCCAGCAGCAGCTTGCGGAAGTTTTCCGCCTGGCGCGCCCGGTCGGACTGCATTTCCAGGCGCGACAGCTTGGTCACGCCGTCCACCAGCCTGGCGATTTCGCCGCCAAACGCGGCCTCGAGCTCTTCCGGCGTGGCCAGCGTGTCTTCCAGGGTATCGTGCAGCAGCGCCGTGGCGATGGTCGCCGAATCGAGCTTCATGCCGGCGAGAATGCCGGCCACTTCCAGCGGGTGCGAGAAATAAGGATCGCCGGACGCGCGCTTTTGCGCTCCATGCGCCTTCATCGAATAGACGTAGGCGCGGTTCAACAGGTCTTCGTTGGCGCCGGGGTCGTACGCGAGGACGCGCTCGACCAATTCGAACTGGCGAATCACGTGGCCGGTCGCCGACGCGGAGGCAGCGCGCCCAGCCCCCCGCGCGGGCAGAAGCGGCGCGGCCGTTTACTCCTCCGGTTTGGGTGCGGTTTCGCCGGTGTCATCCGCCTCGCCGATGGAAGCCTCGTCGCCGTCCACCGCCTCTTCGTCCGCGGATTCGTCCGCGGATTCGTCCGCTTCCTCGGCTGTCTCTACTTCCGCCAACTGCATTCCGGGCAAGGATTCGGCGTCCGCGGCCATCGGCGGCCAGGTGCCCTGCTGCATCAGGGCGGCCATGCTGTCTTCTTCCTCCGGCTGATCCGTCTCCACATGCTTTTGCAGGCCGATCAGCAGGTTCTGCCGCAGCTCGTCCAGGCCCACGCCGCCATCGGCGATTTCCCGCAGCGCCACCACGGAGTTCTTGTCGTTATCGCGCTCGACCGTAATCGGACCGCCGGCGGAAATCGCCCGCGACCGCTGCGCCGCCAGCAGCACCAATTCGAAACGGTTGGGAACCCTGGTTACGCAATCCTCGATTGTCACACGCGCCATTTGCCGTTAGCCCTTGTCGCTGTTGAAACTACAGGCACGGACAACCGCGGAGCCGCGCCCGGTTCCGTGCCGAACTCTCTATTTCGACCTTTCAGGAGCTTTCGTCAAGGATTGGCTCGACTTTCTGGCCGGTGGGCAGGGCGGAAATCAAGGCGTGGAGGGGCGTCCCCGCCACCGGATGGCGCCAGCCGGGGGCGATTTCAGCCAAGGGGTAGAGCACGAAAGCCCGCTCCGCCAGGCGCGGATGGGGCAGGATCGGCGGCGGGCCCAGGCGCTTCTCGCCCCCATGATCGATAAGATCGAGGTCGAGGGTCCGCGCCGCGCCGGGCTGGCCGCGCACCCGTCCGAACTTCCCCTCGATCCGATGCATCAACGCCAAAAGCTCCGGCGCCGGCATGGAGGTGGCGACTTCGGCGACCCCATTGACGTACCAAGGCTGGTCCGACGCCGGCACCGGCGCCGAGCGCCAAAGATTCGACCGCCGGCGGACATGAACGCCGCGGCGCTCCAATTCCGTCAAGGCCGCCTTGATCGTCGCCGCCGGTCCGCCGGCGGGCGATGGCAGATTGGCGCCCAACCCGATAAATATCTTGTCCACAATGCCTCGCCGCGAATCGAATACAGGGCTTGCGCCGGCGATTGTTACCGCTATTTTGCGCCCCTAACAAACATGGCGGCACGCGGTGGGCCGCACGCGCCAAAGTGGAGGCACTGACATGAAATTCTATCCGCAGGAACGCATGGCGCTGTTTATCGACGGGGCGAACCTGCACGCTTCCGCCCGCGCGCTCGGGTTCGACATCGATTTCAAGCGCCTGACGGCGGAATTCGCCGACAAAGGCCGCCTGGTGCGCGCCTTTTATTACACGGCGCTGTTGGACGACCAGGACTACTCCCCGCTCCGTCCGCTGATCGACTGGCTCGAATACAACGGTTTCACCACCGTCACCAAGCCGGCGAAGGAATTCACCGACGCCAGCGGCCGGCGCAAGATCAAGGGCAACATGGACGTGGAACTCGCCATCGACGTCCTGGAAATGGCGGCTCATCTGGATCATGTGGTGCTGTTTTCGGGCGACGGGGATTTCCGCCGCCTGGTGGAGGCGGTTCAGCGCCGCGGCCTGCGCGTCACCGTGGTGTCGAGCATGCGCACCCAGCCGTCGATGGTGGCCGACGAACTGCGCCGCCAGGCCGACTTGTTCCTCGACCTTGCCGATCTGATGCCGCGGATCATGCGCCAACCCGCGCCGGTGGATGCGCCGGCGGCCGATGCGGGCGGCGCCGCGCGCCGCCTCCGCCAGATTGGCTGACGCCCGTTTGACGCCAAGCCCGGGGCCTGACTGCGCGCTCTGCCCGCGCCTGGCGGCGTTCCGCGCCCACAACCGCCGCGCCTTCCCGGATTTCGTCAACGCGCCGATTCCGCCCTTCGGCGACCATGCCGCCCGCCTGCTGGTGGTCGGCCTCGCCCCCGGCCTGAAGGGCGCCAACCGTACCGGGCGTCCGTTCACGGGCGATGCCGCCGGCGGTCTGCTCTATGCCGGCCTGGGCCGCCACGGCTTCACGCGTGGCACGTTCGCGGCCCGCGCCGACGACGGCCTGGTGCTTGACGGCGCCTGCATATCGAACGCGGTGAAGTGCGTTCCGCCGGGCAACAAGCCCCTGCCGGCGGAAATCGCCACCTGCAACCCGTTTCTGGTCGGCGATATCGCCCGCCTTGTCCGGCTGCAAGTGTTTCTGGCCTTGGGCCGCATCGCCCACGACGCGGTGCTGCGGGCCTTGGGCCTGCCTCGTGCGCGCACGCCCTTCGCCCACGGCGCGCGCCACGTCCTGGCCGCCGATCGGGTGCTCTACGACAGCTACCATTGCTCGCGCTACAACACCAACACCGGCCGCTTGACGCCGGCCATGTTCGACGCGGTGCTGGCCCGTATCGCCGCCGAGTTGGCGCGCGACGCCTAGCCCCGATCCCGCTTCAGGCGGTCCTTTTCCCGATTCCAGTCGCGCTCTTTCTCGGTTTCGCGCTTGTCGTGGAGTTTCTTGCCCCGCGCCAGCGCCAGCTCGATTTTCGCCCGCCCGCGCTCGTTGAAGAAGAGCGTCAGCGGGATCAGCGTCACCCCGCCCCGCTTCAGAACGCCAATGAGCTTTTCGATCTGGCGCTTGTGCAGCAGCAGTTTGCGCGGCCGGCGCGGTTCATGGTTGAAGCGATTGCCGCCCGAATATTCCGGGATATGGGCGTTGATGAGGAAAATCTCGCTGCCTTGAGCGGCGGCGTAGGCGTCGCCGATATTGGCCCGCCCCTCGCGCAGGCCCTTGACCTCGGTGCCCTGGAGGACAACGCCGGCTTCGAACTTCTCGTCGATGAAGTAGTGGTGACGGGCCTTGCGGTTATCGGCGAGAACCTTGCGGGCGGCGGTCACGCCGATTTCTTTTTCCGCTCCGCCCCCAGGACGCCGGCGGCCTGCATCGCCGCCCGCACCTTGTCCTGCGTCGCCTTGGTCACCGGCACCAGCGGCAGCCGGAGTTCCGGCGCGCACAAGCCGAGCAGGCTGGCGGCGAACTTGACCGGCGCCGGGCTGGTTTCCACGAACAGCGCCTGGTGCAAGGGCATCAGCCGGTCATGCAGCGCCAGCGCCGCGCGGTAATCGCCCTCGGCCATCGCCTGCTGGAGCTGCGAGCAGAGGCGCGGGGCGACATTGGCGGTGACGGATATGCACCCGACCCCGCCCTGGGCATTGAAAGCGACGGCGGTTGCATCTTCGCCCGACAACTGGCAGAACTTCGCCCCGCTGGCGGCGCGCATCCTGGACGGCCGCGCCAAATCGCCGGTGGCGTCCTTGACGCCGGCGATGCGCGGCAGTTTGGCCAGTTCGGCCATGGTTTCCACCGCCATATCGACGGCGCTGCGCCCGGGAATATTGTAAATGATGATGGGAAGTTTGACGGCGTCGTGAATAGCCTTGTAGTGCGCGTACAGTCCCGCTTGCGTCGGCTTGTTGTAATAGGGCGTCACCACCAGGGCCGCGTCGGCACCCGCCGCCTTGGCGTGGGCGGTGAGCGCGATCGCCTCGTCGGTGCTGTTCGACCCGGTTCCGGCGATGACCGGCGCCCGGCCCGCCGCGGCCTCGACGCACAAATCGACCACCCTGTTGTGCTCGTCGTGGCTCAGCGTCGGCGATTCACCCGTGGTCCCGCACGGCACCAGCCCGTGCGTACCTTGTTCCAGGTGCCATTCCACCAGGTGCTGGAACGCCCGTTCGTCGATTTTTCCGCCGCGAAACGGCGTGATCATCGCCACCAATGAGCCTTTAAACACGGCGCGCTTACCTCTTGTTAATCACATTCCTGCGACCATAGCGGCGACCAGGTGGGCCAGCAAGACCGCATCCGGCTTGCCGGCACACCGCGACCGCCGCCGTGCCCGCATATTGTAACTGAATTTCCTTACCCTAGCGATGAAACGTTTGATCGACCCAGCCCTTCGAATTGCACTTCTGGTCTTGTCCCTGTCGCTGGCGCAAGCCGCGCTAGCTCAACAGCTTGACCCGGACCCCGACGCCGAGCCCGCCGCCGAAGCGGAGGTCATCGAATCCCCCGAGCCCGCCCCCACCGAATGGGGCCTCCCGCCGCCCACGAACGCGACCGAAACCGCCGCCCCGCGGGCGCTGGAAATCGCTACCCCGGCCGCGCCCCTGCCGCCGGTCCTGCGGAAACCCACCGACCGCATTCACGCCTCTGCCGCCCTCAAGGCGGCCAGCGCCGGTCACTGGCAGATGGCGCGCCGCCAAGCGCAACAGATCGCCGACCCGCTGCCGACGGCGATCGTGAACTGGGTCATGTACCAGCAGGTGGGCACCAATCCGGGGTTCGAGGCCCTGGCCGAATTCATCGAGCGCCACCCCGATTGGCCGGCCATGGACAGCCTGCTCCGCCGGGCCGAGGAGCAGATGCATTTCTCCCGCGTGGCGGACCGGCGCGTTCTGGACTGGTACGAACGCCGCAAGCCGCGCAGCGGCGAGGGCATGATTCGCCTGGGTGAAGCGTTGATCGCCACCGAGCGCGAGGAAGAAGGCGCCGACTGGGTGCGCCGCGGCTGGGTCGAGGGCAACTTTCCCTTGCGTCTCGAATCCCAGATCCAGAGCCGAAACCGGCGGCTGCTGACGCCGGCCGTCCATGCGGATCGTCTCGACCGCCTGCTGTGGGAACACAAGACCCGCGCTGCCCAGCGCATTATCCCCAATGTGACCAACAACGAGCGGCTGTTGGCCGAGGCGCGCATCGCCCTCTACACCCGGCGGGGGAACGCCAAGGACTTGCTCGCCAAGGTGCCGGTGGAATTGCAAGACGACGGCGGCCTCGTTTACGAGCGCGCCCGCTGGCAGCGCCGGCGCGGCAACGAGGACCAAGCCGAGGAAATCCTGCTCGACCCCCCGGACGATTTGGGGCGGGCGGAAAAATGGTGGTTGGAACGCCAAATTCTCGCTCGCCTTGCCTTGAGCGAAGGCCGGCCGGCGGAAGCCTACCAACTGGTGGCCAATCCCGGCGCCATCGTGGGCGCCCATTATGCCGAGGCCCAATGGCTGGCGGGCTGGATCGCCTTGCGTTTCAACAAGGAATCGGCGAAGGCCGAACTGCATTTCCAGAATCTTCGGCACAGCGTGCGCTTTCCGGCCAGCCAGGCGCGCGCCAATTATTGGCTGGGCCGCGTGGCGGAGGCGAACGGCGAGCAGGCCGACGCCCGCCGCCGCTACGAGGAGGCCGGCAAGCACCCGGCGACGTTCTACGGCCAGCTTGCGCTCATCGCCATGGGCAAGCGCGATGCCCTGGAGTTCGCCCCCGTCATCGTGCCTAACGCCGCCGACGTTAACCGCTTCGACCGCCGTGAACTGGTCCGCGTCGCGCGCCTCTTGGGCGAACTGGAACACGGCCAGTGGCTGCGTCAGTTCCTCGCCCGCCTGCAGGAGGTCGCCGACAGCCCCGTCGAGCACCATCAGGTCGCCGCCTTGGCCGACGAACTGGGCAAGGTCCATCTGGCGGTCGCGGTCGCCCGGCGCGCGGCGCAGACCGGCGTCTCGCTCATTTCCTACGGCTTCCCGCTGGTCGATAGCTTGAGCGGCAAATTGGGCGCCGAACCGGCCTTGGTCCTGGCCGTGGCGCGGCAGGAAAGCCAGTTCAACCCCAACGCGGTCTCGTCCGTGGGCGCGCGCGGCCTGATGCAGTTGATGCCACAGACCGCGCGGCAAATGGCGCAGCGGCTGCGCGAGAACTACCGCCGCGACCGCCTGTTGCTCGATCCCAGCTACAACGCCCGGCTGGGTGGCCGCCTCCTCGGAGACCTCATGGGCCGCTGGAACGGCAATCTCATCCTGGTGCTCGCGGCCTACAACGCCGGCGACGGCCGCGTGAACCAGTGGATCAGGAAATTGGGCGATCCGCGCAAGAACAACATTGATCCCATCGACTGGATAGAACTGATACCCATCGAGGAAACTCGCACCTACGTGCAGCAGGTCATGGAAGGCGTGCAGGTGTACCGCCAGATTCTCAATCCGTCGGCGCCGGCGGCGTTACGCCTCGACCAAGACATGCGAGGGCGCGACGCCGATCGCATCTGACGGCGCCGCCGGCGCTGTTTTCCCGCTGACAACGACCCAAGTTGTCGGTTAATGAGGTGGTGACCGCCGCCCCCACGGCGTGGCCGTCCACCGACGAAGCTGCTCATGGCTCAACCACCACTGTCCGGCGTCAAGGCTTGCGTGTTCGACGCCTATGGCACGCTCTTTGACGTGAACTCGGCCGCCGCCGCATGCCGCGACGCGCTGGGGGCCAAGTGGCAGGCCGTCTCCGACACCTGGCGGCAGAAGCAGCTCGCCTACACCTGGCTGCGAAGCCTGATGGGACGTTACGTGGATTTTCGTCAGGTCACCGCCGAGGCCCTCGATTTTGCCCTTGCCAGTCACGGCGTTGGCGATGACGCGCTTCGCCGGCGGCTCTTGGACTTGTACGACGAGCTTCAGCCCTATCCGGAGGTACGCGACGTTCTCGCCCGCCTGCGCCGCGCCGGCATGCGCTGCGCCATTCTGTCGAACGGCTCGCCCGACATGCTGGAGAGCGCCGTGACCCATGCCGGCCTCGGCGGCCTTCTCGACGCCGTCTACTCGGTCGATGAAGTCGGTGTCTTCAAGCCCGATCCGCGCGTTTACGCCCTGGCGAGCGAGGGCTTGGGCTTGGCCCCGGCCGACATCTGTTTCCAGTCCTCGAACGCCTGGGACGCGCACGCGGCCAAGGTCTTCGGATTTCGCGTCGTGTGGTGCAACCGCACCCGCCAGCCGCCCGAACGCCTGCCGGGCGCGCCGGACGTGGAAATCGCCGACCTGACCGCCCTCCCCCCCCTTGTGGGCGCATCCGGATAATCGCCATGTCGAACGAGGATTTCGCCGAGCGCCGCTTCCGCTCCCAGGACGACATCGCCATCTACTACCGCGACTATGGCGATCCGCTGTCGCCCCATACGCCGGTGCTGTGCCTGAGCGGCCTGACGCGCAACTCGCGGGATTTCGCCACGCTGGCGCGGCGCCTGGCGCCGCGCCAGCGGGTTTTGTGCATGGACTATCGCGGCCGCGGCAAGTCGGGCTACGACCCCAATTGGGACAATTACCGGCCGCAAACCTATGTCGGCGACGTCATCCACCTCCTGGCCGCGGCCAACATTCACCATGTGGTTGTAGTTGGCACCTCGCTTGGTGGATTGGTGGCCATGGGCCTCGGCGTCGCGCGGCCGACGGTTTTGGCCGGCGTCGTCCTCAACGACATCGGCCCCTACGTGGCCGACGAGGGCCGGGCGCGGATCGCAACCTATGTGGGCATCGACGTCCGCATGCCCAATTGGGTGGCTGCCGGCCAGCTTCTGCAACGGCAGTTCGGCCCGGCTTTCGCCGACTTCGACGAAGCGCGGTGGACCGAATATGCCCGCGCCACCTTCACCGAAGAGACGCCGGGCGGGCCGCTGAGGCTCAACTACGACTTGCACCTCGGCGACGCGCTGCGGGCCCAGGCCACGCAACCGATTCCCGACTTGTGGCCGCTTTACCGCAGCTTGCGCAACATTCCCGTGCTGGCCATTCGCGGGGCGTTGTCGGATGTTCTGGACGCGGCTACCTTCGAGCGCATGGCCGCCGAAAAACCCGATCTGCAGCGGCTGGTCATCGACTATCGCGGCCACGTGCCGCTGCTGGACGAACCCGAAAGTGTCGATGCCATTGACCGCTTCCTCGACACCATCGGCTGATCGCGCCTGGCGGCCGACAGCGGCCGACGTCGCCAACGCCGCCCTTCGGCTCCGTCCCCATGCGGTGCGGACGCCATTGCTGGAAAGCCTGCTCTTGAACCAGCGCCTGGGCGGGCGCCTGCTGCTCAAGGCGGAGCCGGTCCAGCGCACCGGATCCTTCAAGTTTCGCGGCGCCTATAACCACATCTCGCGCCTCGATGCCGGCCAACTGGCGCGCGGCGTGGTCGCCTTCTCGTCCGGCAACCACGCCCAGGGCGTCGCCTACGCGGCGGCATTGTGCAAGGCGCCGGCGGTCATCGTCATGCCCGCCGACGCGCCGCGCGTGAAGCTCGACAACACCCGCGCCCTTGGCGCCGAGGTCATGACCTACGACCGGCGCACCGACGACCGCGAGGCGATCGGCGACCGGCTGGCGCGTGAGCGCGGCCTGGCCTTGGTGCGCCCCTATGACGACCCCTGGGTGGTCGCGGGCCAGGGAACCGTGGGGTTGGAAATCGCCGAACAGTGCGCGGACTTGGCCCTGACACCCGACGCCGTGCTGGTTCCCTGCGGCGGCGGCGGGCTGGTGGCCGGGACGGCTACCGCCGTTCGCGGCCGCATGCCGGGCGTGGCGGTCTACGCGGTGGAGCCCGAAGGCTTTGACGATACCGCCCGCTCGCTGGCCGCCGGGCGGCGCCTGGCCAATCAGGGCCCGGGACAATCGACTTGCGACGCGCTTCTGGCGCCCATGCCGGGCGAACTTACCTTCGCCATCAACCGCGAGCTTTTGGCCGGCGGCTTGGCGGTTAGCGACGCCGACGTCGAGCGCGCCATGGCCACCGCGTTTCACCATTTCAAGCTCGTTGTCGAACCGGGCGGCGCCGTCGCGCTGGCGGCGGTGTTGGCCGGAAAGGTGCCGGTGGCCGGCCGCGCCATCGTCGTCGTGGCCTCCGGGGGCAATGTCGACCCAGGTTACTTTGCCGCCGTTTTGGGCCGCGCCCAATCGGCTTGAAAGCCGCTGCTTACCGATAATTAACCGCGAAGGGTTGAACTGGCGTCCGGGCGCGCCCGCCGCGCCGCCGGCCGGACCTTTGCCGGCGAATCCATCCACCCGGGCCGCGGGCAGGGTCGAGGACATGAACGCAGTTACGCCGCCTGTCGCCGATTTCGCCGATGTGATGGCGTCGCTGGATGAAGGCGTCGTCGTCTTCGATCCTCGCGAGCGGCTTCTCTTCGTCAACGACCGCTATCTCGGAATGTATCCTGAAATGCGCGAAGCCATGGTCCCCGGCGCCGGCCTGGAGGAAATTCTGCGCGTCGCCGCCGAGCGGCGGATCGACGCCGCCCATGCCGGATCGGCTGAGGAATGGGTGAAAACGCGGCTCGAACAGTTCCGCAATCCCGGCCCCCCGATTCTTCGCCAACGGCCCAACGGCCGCTGGATTCGCGTCAGCCAACTTCGCGGCGCCAGTGGCGGAACCGTCTTCCTTCTCACCGACATCACGGCGCTGAAGCACCATGAGGCCGCCGCCCGTTCGCAAGCCGACGTGCTGCGGTCGATCGTCACTCATCTCGATCAGGCGGTGTTGCTTGTCGACCGCGAACTCAACATCGTGGCCGCCAATGATCGCCTCGGGGATATGCTCGGCCTGCCCCACGGCCTCGGCGATCCCGGCCGGGCTTATGGCGACCTGCTGCGCCGCCTTGCCGCGCGCGGGGACTTCGGCGCCGGCAACGCCGGGCACATGGTCGCCGAACGGCTGGCCAAGGCCAATCGAGGCGAGGCCCATGCCGAACGGTTCACGCTCCCCGACGGCCGCGCCGTCGCGGCGCGCTTCAACCCCCTGCCCGGCGGCGGTTTCGTCGCCGCGTTCGGCGACATTTCCGATCAGCGGCACGTCGAGGAAATGCTCACGGGCACCAACGAGCGCGCGCAGGAACGCATCGTGGAGCTGGAGGAACTGCGCCGCAGCCTCGAGGCGCGCAGCGAAGAACTGGCGGTAACCGCCGAAAGCCTGGCCCAAGCGCGCGACGCCGCCGATTCCGGAAACCGCGCCAAGTCGTCTTTCCTCGCCAACATGAGTCACGAGTTGCGCACGCCCCTTAACGCCGTCATCGGCTTTTCGGAACTCATCACGCAGGAAATTTTCGGACCCCTGGGCGACAAACGCTACGGCGAGTACGCCACCGACATCTTGAACAGCGGCAAGCACCTGCTCGACATCATCAACGACATTCTCGATCTGTCGAAGGTCGAGGCCGGGCAGATGACGCTGCGCGAATCCTTGGTCGAGATCGGCGAGCTGGTCGATGCTTGCGGCCGCCTCGTGGGCGAGCGCGCCCGCAACGGCAATGTCAGCTTGCGGCTCGATGTTCCTTCGGGACTGCCGCCATTGCTCGCCGACTCCGTGCGCTTGAAACAGGTCGTGCTCAACCTCGCCAGCAACGCCATCAAGTTCACTCCCGCCGGCGGGACGGTGACGATTTCGAGCCGCCTGGACGGGGCCGGCGACGTGCTTTTGCTCGTCGCCGACACCGGCATTGGCATGCGTCAGGAGGACATCCCAATCGCGTTGGCGCCGTTTGGCCAGATCGACAGCACCCTTGCCCGCCGCCATGAAGGCACCGGCCTCGGCCTGCCTCTCTGCCGAACCTTGGTTGAGTTGCACGGCGGTTCGCTCACCCTCGCCAGCCGGCCCGGCGAGGGAACGACGGCAACGGTTCGGTTGCCCGCCGAGCGCGTGCAAAGCATGACCGGCGCAGCCGCGTCCACCGCCAGAAGCTGACGGCGCTTTCTTATCCGTCGCCGGTCGTGAAAAAGTCCGCACGCATTTTCCTTTTGCGCGTGATGCGCGCGATGGGTGGCTTCCGCCTGGCGCGCTGGCTGACGCGGGACGGGCTGCGGATACTCGCCTATCACGGCTTTTCGCTGCGCGACGAACACCTGTTCCGCGGCGCGTTGTTCATGCGCGAGTACACCTTTCACGGGCGGCTGGCGCTGCTCGCCCGGCAAGGCTATCCGGTGGTGACGCTCGACCGGGCCCTCGAAGGATTGAAGACCGGCGATCTGCCGCCCAATCCTGTCGTCATCACCGTCGACGACGGGTGGCACAGCTTCGCCGCCGTCGCCGCGCCGGCGCTACAGGCCCATGGTTTCGCCTCCACCGTCTACGTAACCACCTATTACGCGGAGAAGCGCACCAGCGTCTTCAACATCGTCGTGCAGTATCTGTTCTGGCGCACCGGGCTTGAGGTCATCGACCTGGCCGATCTGGGGCTCGGCCTGCGCGGCCGCATCCGTGCGTCCGACGCCGCCGAGCGCCAGCGCGCCATCGCCACGGTGATCGAGCGCGGCGATGCCCTTGGCGATGCCACGGCGCGCGAGGATTTGGCGCGGCGCCTGGCGGGCGTCCTTGGGATCGAGTACGCGGCCATCGAGCGCACCCGCATGTTTCGCCTGCTGGACATGGCGGAACTCCAGGCCTTGGCGGCGCAAGGCATCGATATTCAGTTGCACACCCATCGCCACCGGCTTCCCCCCGACGACCGCGAGCAGGTCGCCCGCGAAATCGGCGACAACCGCCGCGCTCTCGCGCCCGTGGCCATCCGCGCGCTCGACGATTTGTGCTACCCCAGCGGCGAGTACGACCGGCGCCGGTTTCCGTGGCTTCGCGAAGCGGGAATACGCAGCGCCACCACCTGCGATTCGGGCTTCAACTATCCGGCGACGGAGCCGCTGGCGTTCAGCCGCTTCCTCGATGGCGAAAACATTTCATTGATCGAGTTCGAGGCTGAACTGGCCGGGGTTCTCGAACTGGCGCGCCGATGGCGAAAACTCGGCGTCGGCGCCCTTCGGCGCCTGCGGATTCCGCCGCTAG
>CAZIVY010000068.1:0-9944 GCA_964542505.1 uncultured Rhodospirillaceae bacterium | reverse complement strand
ACATTGGCGACCGCGGCCACGACACGCGCCGCCTCGTGCTTGGTCCAACCGGTGTTGGCATCGGCCACCAGGATGTCGCCAGATTGGAGAACGGCCCGCGTCGCGTGTATGCGCGCGATGTCGGTGTCGGCGCCGGCGCCGACCTTCAGCTGGAACTTCCGGTACCCTTCCTTGTGATACCCATGGATCTTTTCCGCCATCTTTTCGGGCGTATCCTGGGAGATGGCCCGATAGAGGGCGACCTTCTCCTGCGCGGCGCCGCCCAGGAGCTTGTGGACGGGAAGCCCCGAGACCTTGCCGAGGATATCCCAGCACGCGATGTCGATCGGCGCCTTGACGTAGGCGTGGCCCCGCAACACCGCGTCCATGGTCTGATTGACGGCCCCAAGATTCGTCGGGTCAAGACCGATCAGCTTCGGGCCGATTTCTTGCAGGCCGGCGCGGACACCATGTGCATAGGCCGGCAGATATGCCGAACCGAGCGGGCAGCACTCGCTGTATCCGGTGATCCCGCCATCGGTCTCCACGAACACCACGGTGGTGTCGAAGACCTCGACGAAGTTCCCGTTCGACCAGCTGTAGCGCCCTTCCCTGAGCGGCAGATCGACCTTGAAGGCCTTGATGGCGGTGATCTTCACGAAGTCCTATCCTTCTCAAGCAGGCGTGGCGCCGGGGTTGCGCATGATCCGGCCGGCATCGCGACCTCCCCGATATACGATTTTGGCGGCCGCGGCCAAACTTTTGCGGTGGACCGCGTCGAGGCAAGCAAACAAGGCGTCTCGAAGGGCGATGGGGGCGTGTATAATCCGCCGCCTGCGGAGGTGAACACATGGACCGGAACGACATCGTCATCGTGGGCGCGGCGCGCACCGCCATCGGCTCGTTTCAGGGCGAATTCAAGGACAAGTCAGCGCCCGAGCTTGGCGCCGCCGCCATCGCCGCGGCGCTTCTACGCGCGCGAATCCCCGCCGCCGAGGTCAGCGAAGTCTTCATGGGCTGCGTACTGCCGGCGGGGCTGGGCCAGGCGCCGGCGCGCCAGGCGTCGATCCTGGCCGGGGTGCCGCAGGCGGTGGGCTGCACCACCATCAACAAGATGTGCGGATCGGGGATGAAGGCGATGATGCTGGCCCACGACCTCATCGCCGCCGGCAGCGCCGAGATCGTGGTCGCCGGGGGCATGGAGAGCATGACCAACGCGCCCTATTTGTTGCCGAAGGCGCGCGGCGGCTTGCGGCTTGGCCATGGCGAGGTCAAGGACCACATGTTCCTCGACGGGCTGGAGGACGCCTACGACAAGGGCCGCCTGATGGGCAGCTTCGCCGAGGACACCGCGCAAGCGTTCCAGTTCACCCGCCAGGCGCAAGATTCCTTTGCCCTCGAATCGCTGCGCCGCGCGCAACGCGCCACCGCCGACGGCAGCTTTGCCGGCGAGATCGCAAGCGTGGCGGTCAAGTCGCGCGGGGCGACGACGGAGGTGATCCAGGACGAGCAGCCGCGCCGCGCCGACGCGGCGAAAATTCCGACGCTGAAGCCCGCCTTCCGCGCCGACGGCACGGTGACGCCGGCCAATTCGTCGTCCATATCCGACGGCGCCGCGGCAATGGTGCTCATGCGCCTCAAGGACGCGGAGGCCCGCGGCCTGACGCCGCTGGCGCGGGTGCTGGGCCATGCGAGCGAGGCGCGGGCGCCGGCCTGGTTCACCACCGCCCCCATCGGCGCCATGCAGAAGCTGTTCGACAGACTGGGCTGGCAGGCCAACGACGTGGACCTCTATGAGATCAACGAAGCCTTCGCCGTCGTCGCCATGGCGGCCATGCGCGACCTCGATCTGCCCCACGACAAGGTCAACGTGCATGGCGGCGCCTGCGCGCTCGGCCATCCCATCGGCGCATCGGGCGCGCGCATCGTGGTGACGCTTTTGGCGGCGCTGGAAAAACACCGCCTGAAGCGTGGCGTCGCCGCGCTGTGCATCGGCGGCGGCGAAGCGACGGCGGTGGCGGTGGAGCGCCTGACATGAGCCGGCGGCTGATTTCGTCCGGCTCGCGCTTCGAGCAGATCGCCAGCTTCAGCCGCGCGGTGGCGGATGGCGAGTGGATATTCGTTTCCGGCAGCACTGGCTACGACTACGCCAAGATGACTATTTCCCCCGACGACGCGGAACAGACCCGGCAGACCTTCCGCAACATCGCCTCGGCGCTGGCGCAAGCCGAGGCCACCCTCGCCGATGTGGTCATGGTGCGCTATTACCTGACGGCGGCGGACCAGTTCGCCCGGCTGGCGCCGATTTTCGGCGAGCATTTCGGCGCCGCGCGCCCGGCGGCCACGGCCATCGTCGTGGCCGCCTTGGTCGATCCGGCGATGAAGATCGAGATCGAGGTCGTGGCCCGGCGGCGGCCGTGAGCTCTCCACCCCCGCTACGCCAGTGGCCTGACTCTGACAGTTCGCACCCTTCGCCGTCATGGCCGGGCTTGACCAAGGAGGCGGAGTTCGCATGTGCGGAAATCATCAATCCGTGACGATCCACTAGTGGTCCGACTCTGACATATCGTTCCCTCCCGTCGCCATGCCCAGCCCCCGGACTGTGATCCGGGGGCGGCGATGACGGATGGATGGAGGGGCTATCAAATGTTAGAAGCACACCACTAGCGATGGCTGGGATCGAACCGTGCAGGGCGTCAACGAACTGATCTTCTTCGGCGCCGTCCTGGCGCTGCTGGGCATCCTGGCCGGCATGGCGTCGAGCCGCTTCGGGGCGCCATTGCTGCTCGTCTTTCTCGGTCTCGGCATGTTGGCGGGGCCGGAAGGGCCGGGCGGTCTCGCCTTCGACAATTTTCATTTGACCTATCTGGTGGGATCGCTGGCGCTGGCCATCATCCTGTTCGACGGCGGACTGCGAACCAGCCGCGACGCGTTTCGCCTGGGGATGTCGCCGGCGCTGCTGCTGGCGACGGTCGGCGTGCTGATCACCGCGTTGCTGGTGGCCGGGCTCCTCCATTGGACGATGGGTTTCGGAGGGCTGCAATCGCTGCTGGTGGGATCCATCGTCGCCTCGACCGACGCGGCGGCGGTGTTCTTCCTGCTCAACGCGCGGGGCTTGGAAATCCAGCACCGGGTGCGCGCCACGCTCGAAATCGAATCCGGCTTCAACGATCCCATGGCGGTGTTCCTGACCATTACGTGCGTCGAATTGCTGGCCTATGGCGGCGCGGCCAATGCGTGGACGGTGTTGTGGTCGTTCTCGATCCAGTTGGTCGGCGGGGTCGCCATCGGCCTCGCGGGCGGCTACGCCCTGGTGGCGCTGATCAACCGCCTGGAGGTGGCGGCCGGGCTTTATCCAATCCTGGCGGTGGCCGGCGCGCTCGCCCTGTTCGGGGGGGCGCAGAGCGTCCATGCCTCCGGGTTCCTGGCGGTCTATCTGGCGGGCTTCGTGGTCGGCAACCGCCGCCATCGCGCCGCGCGGTTGATCAACCGCTTCCATGACGGCATGGCCTGGTTGAGCCAGATCGTCATGTTCCTGACTCTCGGCCTCTTGATCGTCCCCAGCCATATGGTGGGCGACCTGGCGCCGGCGGCCGCGGTGGCGCTGTTCCTGATCGTGGTGGCGCGGCCGCTAGCGGTGGCGTTGTGCCTGGCGCCGTGCCGGTATCAGGCGCGGGAGATCGCCTTTGTCGCATGGGTGGGACTGCGCGGCGCGGTGCCCTTCTTTCTCGCCACCATTCCCATCGTCGCCGGCCTGCCGGGGGGCATGACCTATTTCGTCATCGCCACGGTGACGGTGCTGGCGTCGCTCGCCATTCAGGGCTGGACCATCGGACCCGCGGCCAATTTGCTGGGCCTGCAAATGCCACCGGCGCCGGAGCCGGTGGAACGCCTCGACGTCGACATGCTGCACGGCGTCGACCGCGACATCGCCGGCTACCGCGTGTCGCCGGGCAGCCCGGCGGTCGCCCATGCCTACGGGGCGCTGCCACTGCCGCGGCGGTCGCGCATCCTTGCCGTCATTCGCGAGGGCACGGTGATGGACCGGACGCAGCTCGCGCGCCTCGAGCCGGACGACATGGTGCTGGCCGTGGCGCCGCCCGAGCAACTGCTTGCCCTCGACCGCCTGTTCGCCCGGCCGGCTCCCGGCGCCGGCGCGGGCGAGGACGACATCTTCGGCGAATTCATCCTCGATGCCAAAGCGCCGGTGGGCGAGGTGGGCCGCTTCTACGGTTTTCCCATCGCCAGCGAGGAGGAGGCGCTCTCGGTGGCCCAGTTCGTGGCGGCGCGGCTGCAGACCGAGGTGGTGGCGGGCGACCGGGTCCAGGTGGGCGCGCTGGAGCTGGTGGTGCGCGAGGCCAAGCATGGCCAGGCGCGCAAGGTGGGCCTCGAAATCGACCCGCGGGGGCGCCTCAACAAGGCCAAGGCCGTGGGCCGCTGGCTGCGCCGCCGGATGCGCGGCCTGGTGGATGACACTTAGTTGGCGCGGCCGGCAAGCAGCCTTATTCTGCCGCCGCCACGGTTTGCATGTTCATCCTGGAATAACCGGACCTAGCGGCATGGATCGTCACCGACCGATTGCGTCCCGCGGCGCCGGCCGATGAACGTCCGCACCAAGATCCTCGGCCTGTCGACGGCGATTCTGGTCCTTCTTTCCGTCGCGCTGTTCATTTCGCTCCGCTTTCAAAAAGGGGTGCAGGACGAAATCGCCGGGATCACCGACTACCATCTCCGCCTTGCCGCGCTGCTGGCGGAGATCGATACCAAGACCTTCGAATACGAACTGAACCTGGCCCGCCTGATACGCCACGAGGCGCCGCAAGCGGACGCGGCCAAGGCGCTCGAGGCGCGGGAGCGGGAAATCATCGCCGGCATCAACCGGGATTTCTCGACCGCGATCGACCTGATGGCCAAGGCCGCGGTGGACGAGCGAAACGATCTGTCCGACCGTCTTGCGTTTGCGCGTCTTCAAGGTTCACTCGCGCTCATGCGGCGCGAGGCGGCGCCGTTCGAGGAACTCGGACAAAGGGTGGTCGCGGCGCGCCGGCGCGGCGATGGCGCGGCGGCACGCGAACTGCTGGACGGTTTTGAGCGGTTCGAGCGCGTCTTCGGCCCGGACTTGGCGGCGATTCGGCGCGACATGGAGAATTTGGCGCAAGACTCGACGGCCGAGACGCTCGGCCAGCAGGCCGACGCGATGAAGTTCAGCTTGGGCTTGTTTGTCCTCGCCGCCGTGGCGGGCCTGGGCTATGCCAGCGTCATGGCGTCGCGCATGGTCGCCAGCCTCCGCCGCCTCGTGGAAAGCGCCTTGGCCATGCAATCGGGCCGACCGCACGCGCCCTTGCCGGTGGTGGGCACGGATGAGATCAGCCAGCTCACCCGCGCCTTCAACCACATGGTGAGCGAACTGGCGATCAAGGGACGCATCAAGGATACCTTCGGCAAGTTCGTCGATCCGAGAATCGTCGCCAACCTGATCGGACCGGACGGCGAGGCCATCGACACCGCCGAACGGCGGGTGCTGACGGTGATGTTTTCCGACATCCAGGGATTCAGCGCCATCAGCGAGCAGTTGACCGCCCGCGTGGTCGCCAAGTTCCTCAACCGCTATTTCACCATTGCGACGGAGGCCGTGCGCGCCCATAACGGCGTCGTCGACAAGTACCTGGGCGATTCGCTCATGGCCTTCTGGACGCCGCCCTTCTCGGCGGGGGACACGCACGCCAGCGAGGCGTGCCTGGCGGCGCTGGACTTGCAGGAAGCCCTTGGCGCGATGCGCGACAATCTGCCAAACATTCTCGGCCTTCGCCGCCAGGTGCCCGAATTCATCGTGCGAACGGAACTGGCCACCGGAGAAGTCATTCTCGGCACCATCGGCGCGCCGACGGCCAAGAGCTTCACCATCGTGGGCGACTCGGTGAACCTCGCCTCGCGGCTGGAGGGGATCAACAAGCTTTATGGCACGCGAATCATGATTACCGAGGCAACCCACCGCCTGGCCGGCGAGGCGGTCGAGGTGCGCGAACTCGACGTCGTTACCGTGGCCGGCAAATCGGAGCCGGTGCGCATCTTCGAATTGATGGGCAAGGCGGGCACGCTCCCGGCCAAGGCGGCCACCATCCGCGAGCGGTATGCGGAAGGGTTAGCGCTCTACCGGGCCGGCGACTGGGACGCGGCGGAACGCGCGTTCGGCGCCTGCCTGGTTCTCGACCCGAACGAGGGGCCGGCGAAACTGATGTCGGAGCGCGCCCGTTCGTTTCGTGGGAAACCGCCGCCGCCGAATTGGGGCGGTATTTGGCGCTTTAACGAGAAGTAATCGCGGGGTTGGCGCGGCGGGCAAGCGGCCTTATTCTGGCGCGACCAAGGGGGCGCGCACCGATGCCGGAACCGCTTGATTTCTATTTCGATTTCTCCTCGCCTTACGGCTATCTGGCGAGCTGCCGCATCGACCAGTTGGCGGCCCGCCATGAGCGGGGCGTGAGCTGGCGGCCGTTTCTTCTCGGCGCCGTGTTCAAGGTCGCCGGCACCGGCCCGCTCACCAGCGTTCCACTCAAGGGCGATTATTCGGTGCGCGATTTCCAGCGCAGCGCCCGCCTCCACGGGGTGCCGTTCAAGATGCCGACGCGGTTTCCCATCAACGGGCTGCAGGCGTCGCGGGCCTTCTACTGGCTGGAGGGGAGCAACTTGCAGCAGGCGAAGCCCTTCGCGCGCGCGATCTTCGCCGCCTATTTCGTCGACGACCGCGACATATCGAACCGCGAGGTTGTCGCCGACGTGGGGGGCGAAATGGGGATCGACCGCATTAAGCTGCTGGCGGCGCTCGATGCGCCCGAGGTGAAGAACCGCCTGCGCGAGGTCACCGACGACGCCATTCAGCGCCGCAGCGTGTTCGGGTCGCCGTTCATCTTTGTCGATGGGGAGCCCTTCTGGGGATCGGACCGGCTGGAGATGATCGACCGCTGGCTGGCGACCGGCGGCTGGTGAAAACGCCATGACCGTATTGTCCAGCGCGCTCGACGTGCGCTCCGCGGCGTTCGCCGGCAACGCCGCCCACCACCGCGCCTTGGCCGAGGATCTGCGCGCCCGCATAAGCGAGATCAGGGCCGGCGGCGACGAGCGCTCGCGCCAGCGCCACGTGGGGCGCGGCAAATTGCTGCCGCGCGAGCGCGTGCGGACGCTCGTCGATCCCGGATCGCCGTTCCTGGAACTCAGTCCGCTGGCGGCGCACGGCATGTACGGCGGCGACATTCCCGCCGCCGGCATCATCACCGGCATCGGCCGGGTGATGGGGCAGGAATGCGTCATCGTCTGCAACGACGCGACGGTCAAGGGCGGGACCTATTGCCCGATGACGGTGAAAAAGCACGTGCGGGCGCAAGAAGTTGCGCGGGAAAATCGCCTGCCCTGCTTCTACCTGGTGGATTCCGGCGGCGCCAACCTGCCCTATCAGGAAGGCGGCTTCGCCGACCGCGATCATTTTGGCCGTATCTTCTATAATCAGGCGACGCTGTCGGCGGCGGGGATTCCGCAGATCGCCGTGGTCATGGGCTCGTGCACGGCGGGGGGCGCCTATGTGCCGGCGATGTCGGACGAGAGCATCATCGTGCGCCGGCAGGGGACGATTTTCCTCGGCGGGCCGCCGCTGGTGAAGGCGGCGACGGGCGAGGAGGTGACGGCGGAGGAACTGGGCGGCGCCGACGTGCACGCGCGCGTCTCGGGCGTCGCCGACCACTATGCGGTGAACGACGCGCACGCGCTCAGCCTGGCCCGGCGCATCGCCGGCAATTTCAACCGCCGCAAGCAGGTGGCCGGCGACATCGCGGCCCCGCGCGAGCCGCTTTACGACCCCGCCGAACTCTACGGCCTGATCCCGAAGGACGTGCGCATTCCCTACGACGTGCGCGAAGTGATCGCGCGCGTCGTGGACGGGAGCGAATTCGACGAGTTCAAGAAGCTCTATGCCGTCACTCTGGTCTGCGGCTTCGCGCGCATCCACGGCTATACCGTGGGGATACTGGGGAATAACGGGATTCTCTTTTCCGAAAGCGCGCTCAAGGCCGCGCACTTCATCGAACTCTGCTGCCAGCGCCGCATTCCGCTGATCTTCCTGCAGAACATCGCCGGCTTCATGGTGGGCAAGAAGTACGAGGCCGGCGGCATCGCCAGCGACGGCGCCAAGATGGTCACCGCCGTCGCCTCGGCGAAGGTGCCGAAATTCACGCTTATCATCGGCGGCTCGTTCGGCGCCGGCAATTACGGCATGTGCGGGCGCGCCTACGGGCCGCGCTTCCTGTGGATGTGGCCGAACGCGCGCATTTCGGTGATGGGCGGCGAGCAGGCGGCGAGCGTGCTGGGCCAGGTGCGGCGCGAAAGCCTCGAATCCCAGGGGCGGAGCTGGAGCGCCGCCGAGGAAGAAGCGTTCAAGGCCCCGATCCGCGCCCAGTACGAAACCGAAGGCCACCCCTATTATTCGTCGGCGCGGCTGTGGGACGACGGCATCATCGATCCGGTGGATACGCGCATGGTGCTGGGCCTGGCGCTTTCCGCCGCCCACAACGCGCCCATCGAGCCCACCACCTTCGGCGTCTTCAGGATGTAGCCATGGCGAACGACGACAGCAACGAGGCGGTGCGCCTCGACGCCACGCGGGACGGCGTCGCCACGGTGACGTTGAATCGCCCGGCGGTGCACAACGCCTTCGACGAAGCGCTGATCGAGCGCCTGACCGACATATTCGACGACTTGGGCGCGCAGGACGGCGTGCGCCTGGTGTTCCTGCAAGCGGCGGGAAAAAGCTTCGCCGCCGGCGCGGACCTGAACTGGATGAAGCGCGCGGCGGAATGGGACGAGGAACGGAACCTGGAAGACGCGCGGGCGCTGGCGGCGATGTTGCGCCGGCTGGACCGGATGCCGAAACCAACCGTCGCCCTGGTGCAGGGTTCGGCCTATGGCGGCGGCGTCGGTCTCATAGCGGCCTGCGATATCGCCATCGGCGTGAGGGGGGCCAAGTTTTCCTTGAGCGAGGTCAGGCTCGGCCTCATTCCGGCGGCGATCTCGCCCTATGTGACGCGCGCCATCGGCGCCCGCAACGCGCGGCGCTATTTCCTCACCGGCGAAGTGTTCGACGCCGACGAGGCCGGGCGCATGGGCTTGTTGCACCAGGTGGTGGACGACGCCGAGGGCCTGGCGGCGGCGCGCGAAAGCCTCAGCCGCGCCGTGCACCTGGCGGCGCCGGGCGCGGTGGCGGCGGCCAAGGACCTGATCGCGGCGGTGATCGACCGCCCGGTGGACGAGGGGATGAGCGAGGACACCGCGCGCCGGATCGCGGAGCGCCGGCAGTCGGCGGAGGCGCGGGAAGGCATCAGTGCGTTCCTCGCCAAGCGCAAGCCCGGCTGGGTTCGGCAGTAGCGCCGGGAATCGGAAATGCGCGGCACACCCCCCACCCCACCCTCCCCCGCAAGGGGGGTGGGAAAATCAATCGGACATTCCCTTCCCCACAAGGGGGGAGTGAATTTTGATCGCAGCCGCCTGTTTTCCCCCTCCCCCCGATGGAGGAGGCGCAAACCGCGAAGCGGTTTGCAGGGTGGGGGTGGCTCATTGACTAATCTGCGAAAGTCGGCGCCAGCAGCCGGCGGAATGGGTGCACGGTGTTCCGCAGAATCCTGATCGCCAATCGCGGCGAGATCGCCTGCCGGGTGATTGCCACCTGCAAGCGGCTCGGCGTGCGGACGGTGGCGGTCTATTCCGCCGCCGACGCCAATTCGCTCCATGTCGCGCTGGCGGACGCGGCGGTGGCCATCGGCCCGCCGCCGGCGGCCGAGTCCTATCTGCGCGGCGACGTCATCATCGCCGCCGCCAAGGAAAGCGGCGCCGAGGCCATCCATCCGGGTTACGGATTCCTGTCCGAGAACGCGGATTTCGCCGCCGCTTGCGCCGCCGCCGGCATCGTCTTCATCGGCCCGCCC
>CAZIVY010000067.1:0-17097 GCA_964542505.1 uncultured Rhodospirillaceae bacterium | reverse complement strand
GTTCGACATGTTGAAGAAGCTGGCGGTGGCGGCGATGTCCCATATGTCGGCGTCGCTGAAGCCCGCGTCGCGCAAGCCCTGGCGGTCGGCCTCGGCCATCTTGTCCGGCGTTTCGGTCAGCTTGGCGGCGAAGTCGAGCATGGCGCGCTGGCGGGGCGATAGTTCGGCGGCGCGGTAGTTCATCGCCATCAACTCGCCCAGTTTCGGATCGCCCGCAAGCTGGCGCACCGCCGCGCCGTGCGCGGCCAGGCAATAAAAGCAGTGGTTGATCGAGGAAACCGCCACCGCGATCATCTCGCGCTCGAGTTTCGTCAGGCCCGACGGCCCCAGCATCAACTCGTTGTAGAAGCCGACAAAGGCCTTGAGCTTGTCTTGGTTGAAGCTGTAGGCCAGCAACACATTCGGCACGAAGCCGATCTTTTCCTCGCACTTGGCGAAATACTTTTGCAGGTCGGCGTCCAGCTTTTCGCGCGCCAGCGGCGGCAGCTTCAGCGCCTGGACATGTTTCGGTTGCGACATAGCCTGAGTTCCTTCAGCCGCATTGCCCGCGGTGGCGGAGCATGTGGTCGGCGAGCACGCAAGCGAGCATGGCTTCGCCCACCGGCACCGCGCGGATGCCGACGCAGGGGTCGTGGCGGCCCTTGGTGGAGACGTCGACTTCCTCGCCCGCCTCGTTCACCGTGCGGCGCGGGATGCTGATCGACGAGGTGGGCTTGACGGCGAAGCGCACCACGATGTCCTGGCCGGTGGAAATGCCGCCCAGAATGCCGCCGGCGTTGTTGCCGAGGAAAACGGCGCCGTCATTGCCTTGGCGCATTTCGTCGGCGTTTTCCTCGCCCCGCAACGCGGCGGCGGCGAAACCGGCGCCGATCTCCACCCCCTTGACCGCCGGGATGCCCATCATCGCGCCGGCGATGTCGCCGTCGAGCTTGCCGTAAATCGGCGCCCCCCAGCCGGCGGGCGCGCCCTCGGCGATCACTTCGATCACGGCCCCGATGGACGATCCCGCCTTGCGTATTTCGTCGAGGTAGGTGGCCCAGCGCGCCGCGCAGTCGGCGTCGGGGCACCAGAAGGGATTGCGCTCCACCTCCGCCCAGTCCCAGCGTGCGCGGTCGATGCGGTGCGGCCCCATCTGCACCAGGGCGCCGCGGATGCGCACGTCTTTTCCCAGCACCACGCGGGCGACGGCCCCGGCGGCCACGCGCGAGGCGGTTTCACGCGCCGAGGCGCGGCCGCTGCCCCGCCAATCGCGCAAGCCGTACTTCTTCCAATAGGTATAGTCGGCGTGGCCAGGGCGGAACTTGTCGCTGATGTCGGCGTAGTCCTTGGCCCGCGTGTCCATGTTGTCGATGACCAGGCTGATGGGCGTGCCCTGGGTGCGCCCCTCGAACAGGCCGGACAGAATGCGCACCTGGTCGGGCTCGCGGCGCTGGGTGGTGTAGCGCGATTGGCCGGGACGCCGGCGGTCGAGCCAGGGCTGGATATCGGCTTCGCCGAGGGCCAAGCCGGGCGGCGCGCCGTCGACCACGCACCCGATCGACGGCCCGTGACTTTCGCCCCAGGTGGTGACGCGAAACAGAGTGCCGAAACTATTCGCCGACATTCGAGTTTTTGACGCGCAGCCCTTGCAGCAGCTCGGCCACTTGCGGCGCCGCGTCCACCGCCACCATGCCGACGGCATGGTAGCCGCTGTCCACGTGCAGCACTTCGCCGGTGGTTCCCGAACCCATGTCGCTGAGCAGGTAAAGCGCGGCGTTGCCCACCTGGTCGATGCTGACGTTGCGCCTGAGCGGCGAGTTGAGCTCGTTCCAGCGCAGGATGTAGCGGAAGTCGCCGATGCCCGACGCCGCCAGCGTCTTGATCGGCCCGGCGGAGACGGCGTTGACGCGAATCCCCTTCGGGCCGAGATCGACGGCGAGGTAGCGCACGCTCGCTTCCAGCGCCGCCTTGGCCACCCCCATGACGTTGTAGTGCGGCATCACCTTTTCCGCCCCGTAATAGGTGAGTGTCAGCAGGCTGCCGCCGCCGGGCATCAGCGCCTCGGCGCGCCGGCAAAGCGCGGTGAACGAATAGCAGGAGACGTTGAGGCTGACGGCGAAGTTCTCAGGCGTCGTATCGACATAGCGGCCCTTCAGTTCCTCGCGGTCCGAATAGGCGATGGCGTGCACGAGGAAATCGAGGCGGCCCCATTCCCGCGCCAGCGCCGCGAACAGGGCGTCCGTGGACGCCGCACTGGTCACGTCGCAGTCGATCACCAGGCGCGAGCCGAGCTGGTCCGCCAGCGGCCTGACGCGCTTGCCGAGCGCCTCGCCCTGGTAGCTGAAGGCCAGTTCCGCCCCTTGGGCGGCGGTGGCGCGGGCGATGCCCCAGGCCAGCGAGCGATCGTTGGCGACGCCCATGATCAGGCCGCGCTTGCCGGCCATCAGGCCTTCTTTTTTGCTTATGACTGCCTCGGTGGTCGCCCGCAACATCACTAACTCCGTCCGCGCCGGTGGGCGCGCATCCTACAACACAACCCCCAACCGGCAAAGAAAAGCCTCCCCCTTCGACATTCAAACCGCTGCGGGGTTTGAGCAGGGTGAGGCCAAAATAGCGGCCCCCATGCTGAGTTTGTCGAAGCATGAGGGCAAACCGACCCGCCCTCGGACCCCGCTTTACGCTTTCGCCACCCATGCGCGGTATGTAGATTGGCATGGTGGGAATCATGCACGCGAGCGACGCGCCTGCCGCGCCACGGCCGGCCGACGGCCTCGGCGACGGGCTGCGGCGCGTGGGCGCCGGCCGAGCCGTGAACCGGCCCTGGGCGCGGGTGGCGGCGGCCCTCGACCCGCGGGCCTTGGCCGCGTCGGCGCGCGCTTGGCTGAACGACGTTCGCGGCTTCGCTGCCTACGCGCTGCGCCGCTTTTTCGCCGATCGCGGGGTGGAAACCGCGGCCTCGCTCACCTTCACCTCGCTGCTCTCGCTGGTGCCGGTGCTGGCCATCGCCTTTTCGGTGATCGCCACCTTCCCCGTGTTCGCCCATTTCAAGGCCGACATGCAGGCTTTCATCTTCGCCCATGTGCTGCCCGAATCGGTGGCGGCGGCGCAAGGCTATCTCGACTCCTTCGTCGCCAAGGCCGGGCGCATGACCATGGTCGGCACCATCGTGCTGGCGGTGACGGCGGTGCTGCTGCTGGCGACCATCGAGGGCGCGTTCAACCGCATCTGGCGCGTGCGCGAGCGCCGCCCGCTGCGTATCCGTCTCGCGGCTTATTGGGCGATGCTGACCCTCGGGCCGATCTTTTTCGGGTTAAGCTTGTCGCTGTCGGGCTATGTGTTTGCCGCCGCGCGCGCCAGCGGGTTTGGCGAAGTGGCGGGCTGGATGGCGCGCCTGGTGCCGTTGGCGCCGCCGCTGCTGACCCTCATCGGGTTCTTCATGGTCTATGTGGCGCTGCCCAACAAGGCGGTGCGCTGGTACCACGGCGTTGTCGGCGCCGCCATTGCCGCCATCCTGTTCGAACTGCTCAAGCGCGGCTTCGCGCTGTACATCGCCAGTTTCCCCACCTACCAGGCGATCTACGGCGCCATGTCGCTGGTGCCGATCCTGCTTGTATGGACGTATTTCAGTTGGATCGTGGTTCTTTTCGGGGCCGTGGTGACCGCCTCAATGCCGGGCTGGCGCGGGCGGGCGCGGGCGGCGGCGGAAGGCCCGACGCAGCCAGGGCGGCGCCTGGCGATGGCGCTGGCGCTGCTGGGCGAATTGCGGGCGGCGAGCCGCGAGGGCCGGGTGCTGGGGCGCGAGCGCTTGCTGCGCGCCGTCGTCGCCTCGCCCGATGAAGCGGAGACGGTGCTCGACCTGCTGGCGGCGAAGCAATACACCGCCCGCGTCGGCCGCGACCGCTGGTTGCTGGCCCGCGATCTCGACGCGGTGAACCTGCACGATTTGTCGCTGGCGCTCGGGCTCGGCATCCTGGGCGAGGGAATCTCGGTCGCCAGCTCCGCGCCCTGGCAGCGGCGGCTGACCGAAATCCTGGGCGAGCTTGAAGGCCATCAGCGGCAGACCTTGGCGCTGGCCGTCGATCGCCTGCTGGCCTCCGGCGACAAGCCCCAGGCCGTCGCGCCCCCGCGCGCCGCCGGCTGAGCCAGCAAATTCCCGTTGACGGCGACTCTAACTGTCCGTCATGGCCGGCGCAGGCCGGTCATCCACGACTTTGACCTGGTTCGGATTTCAGGGCGTGGATGCGCGGAACAAGTCCGCGCATGACGAGCGGGAACAGGCGATCTTGGTGCAAAACGTCAGAGTCGGAAGCGGCGGCGAACGTCCTCGCCCTTCGGCGACCAGTCTTGCACGAAGCGCTCCAGCGCCGGGTCGGCCGCGTTCTCAAGCACGATCCGCAAGGTCACGTGCTGGTCGCCGCGCTTGGCCGTCTTGGCGTCGGCGATGCCGCGCTCGCGCAGCCGCAATTGCGTGCCCGTGTTGGAACGCTTCGGCACTTTCAGCGCCACCATGCCGTCGATGGTCGGGCATTCGATGCGCGCCCCATGCACCGCTTCCTTCAACGTCACCGGCAATTCCACGTGCACGTCGAACCCCTTGCGGGTGAAGAACGAGTGATCCTCCACCCGCACCTCGATCAACGCGTCGCCCGCCTCGCCGCCAATACCGGGCTCGCCCTGGCCTTTCAGGCGGATCACCTGCCCATTGTCGATTCCCGCCGGGATGTTGACGTCGAGAGTGCGTTCCTCCGCCAACCCGATGCGCCGGCGGCCGCCGCGAGCGGCGTCGAGGAAGCTGACGGAAATGGTGTAACGGCGGTCGCCACCGCGCAGGCGCGCGCCCCGGCCCCGGCGTCCGCGGGCGAAAAGATCGGCGAAGATGTCCTCGTTGCCGCCGCCGCGGCCGCCGCCGCCGAATCCAAATCCGGAAAAGAAATCCGCGCCCGGTCCACCCGCCCCTGGGCCGCCTGCCCCGGCCTGGCTGCGCGGGCGGCGGGATTCGCGCATGCGCTCATGCCCCTGGGCGTCGATTTCGCCGCGGTCGTAGCGCCCGCGCGAGGCGGCGTCGCCCAGAATGTCGTAGGCGGCGGATATTTCCTTGAAACGCTCGGCGACCTTGGGGTTGTTGGGGTTGCGGTCGGGGTGCAATTCTTTCGCCAGCCGGCGGTAGGAGCTTTTGACGTCGGCCGCGTTGGCGCCGCGCGGCACCCCAAGGATGTCATAGAGGTCCCGCATCAACGGCGCCGAACGTCAGCAACATGTCCGGGCAACGGGCGCGCCCGGCCGCCTGCGTTCAATTGCCGACTTTCCAGCTTCCGTCCGGTTGGCGGCAGGCGTTGCCGTAAGACTGCTCGGTCTTTCCGCCAATGGTGACCGTCTGCTGGTACTCGCGGCAATACTCGCCCTTCGGGCCGGTGCCTTCGCGCGTCGGCGTCACCGTGCCCGAATGGCCGCTGTCGGGATTGCGCCAGGCGATGCGCTGGCCGACGGGCGCCGCCGTCGCTTGCTGATTGGCGCGGTCCATGGCCAGGTGGTCGGCGCGGTCCAGCGACTTGCCGATTTCGCTGCCAACCAGGGCGCCAAGAAGCGTGCCGGCGGCGACGCCCACGAGCTGGCCCTTGCCGCTGCCGAACTGCGCGCCGGCGACCGCGCCGCCGACGGCGCCCAGGAGCGTTCCAAATTTCTGCTTGTCGCCTTCGGTACCCTCACAGGCCGTGAGGCCAAGGCCCAGCGCGGCGGCGAGCGCGAGGCCGATCGACTTGCGAACGCGATTGGCGGTAATGCGGTTGGTGGTCATGGGCACACCTCACGAATTGCGCCGCCACACCCCTGCGCGGCGGCCTCGACGTGAGAATAATATAGTGAGCCCGGCCCCGGCCCCGCAAGACCGGCAGCCGCGCGGGGGACTACCCCCGCGCGGCCGAGTGGTCAATTACTGAGTGACTTTCCAGCTTCCGTCGGGCTGGCGGCAAGCGGTGCCGTAAGCCTGTTCCGTCTTTCCGCCGACGGTGACGGTCTGCTGGTACTCGCGGCAATACTCGCCCCTCGGGCCAGTGCCTTCGCGGGTGGGCACCACATAGCCGGAGTTGCCCGAATCCGGGTTGTTCCAGGCGATGCGCTGGCCGATAGGCGCCGCGCTGGCCTGCTGGCCGGCGCGATCCATCGCCGCATGATCGGCGCGGTCCAGCGACTTGCCGATCTCATTGCCTAGAAAGGCGCCGAGCAGCGTGCCGGCGGCGACGCCGACCAACTGGCCCTTGCCCTTGCCAAATTGCGAGCCGGCGACAGCGCCGCCGACGCCGCCCAGGATAGTGCCGAACCCTTGTTTTGGGCCGGAGTCGGTGGCACAGGCGCTAAGCAGCCCGGCGGCCACGACCACGGCGGCGAATTTGATTCCATGCATGGCTTCGCATCCCTCATGTTCAAGTGATGGAGTGATTGGACAGTGGGGGCCCGGATTGGCATCCAGCGGCGACCCCTCTATATCCTCGCCCATCGGCCTCAAGAAACTGTAAAATCATGGCGCAATTGGGGCGGCTTGGCGCCGCCCTTGCCCCTCGGGCGCGCGCCGATCCGGTGCCGAAATACACGTGCCGGCAAGGACTTGGCCAGGCGCCTCGGGAAGGTTAAGGACGCGGAAGCCATGCCGGCTGTGGACAATGCCGATCCGATATCCCTGTTCCGGGAGTGGTTCGCGCAGGCGCGCGTCCGCGAGCCCAATGACGGCGAGGCGGTCGCGTTGGCCACCGCCGACGGCGACGGCCAGCCCAATGCGCGCATGGTGCTGTTGAAGGGCGTCGACGAGCGAGGGTTCGTGTTCTACACCAACACCGAAAGCCGAAAGGGCAATGAGTTGACCGCCAATCCGCGCGCGGCGCTGTGCTTTCATTGGAAAAGCCTGCGCCGGCAAATTCGGGTGCAGGGGCCGGCCGCGCCGGTCGACGCCGCCGAGGCCGACGCTTATTTCGCCACCCGCGCGCGCGACAGCCAGATCGGCGCCTGGGCCTCGCGGCAATCGCGTCTGCTGGAAAGCCGGTTCGCGCTCGAAAAGGCGGTGGCGCGCTTCGCCGCCAAGTTTGCGCTCGGCCCCATCCCGCGGCCGCCTTATTGGTCCGGCTACCGCCTGCGGCCCGGTCGCATCGAATTCTGGGAGGAGCGGCCGTTCCGCCTGCACGACCGCCTGGTGTTCGTGCGCGAGGGTGAGGGCTGGCGCCAGGAGCGGCTCTACCCGTGACCGCCGCCAACCACGCGCCTTCGGGGTCGACGCCAAACAGCGCGGCGGATCGCGGCCGCCTCATGCGCATCGCCACCTACGCCTCGGTGGCTGTCGCCCTGCTGCTGATCGTGGCGAAAACGGTGGCCTGGGTCTACACCGGGTCGGTATCCCTGCTGACCTCGCTGACCGATTCGCTGCTTGACGCCGCGGCGTCGGTCACCACGCTGGTCGCCGTTCGCCATGCGCTGGTGCCCGCCGACGACGAGCATCGCTTCGGCCACGGCAAGGCGGAAGCGTTGGCGGGCCTGGCCCAGGGGGCCTTTATCACCGGCTCCGTCGCTTTTCTTCTGTTCGAATCCGGCAGCCGCCTGATCGAACCCCATGCGGTGAAGCAGGGCGCCGTCGGCGTAGCGGTGATGATTTTCGCCATCGCCGCCACCTTCGCGCTCGTGCTTTTCCAGCGCTTCGTGGTGCGGCGCACCGGCTCCATGGCCATCGGCGCCGACCAGTTGCACTACAAGACGGACCTGTTGACCAATCTCGGCGTCATCGCGGCCCTGGTGGTGGCCGGCGAAGGGCAGTGGGAGGTGGCCGATCCCCTTGTCGCCATCGCCATCGCCCTTTACGTGCTTCGAGGCGCGTTCGGCATTTTTCGTCAGGCCTTCGATCATCTGATGGACCGCGAGTTTCCCGAGGATTCGCGCGACCGCATCCGCGACATCGTGATGCAACATCCCGAGGCGCGGGCCATGCATGACCTGCGCACCCGCTGGTCCGGCAACCGGCCGTTCATCCAGTTTCATTTGGAACTCGACGGCGCCATGACGCTGCTGCGCGCGCACCGCATTTCCGACGAGATCGAACAGGCCGTCATGCACGCCTTTCCCGGCGCCGAAGTGATGATCCACGAGGACCCCGAGGGCGTGGAGACGCCGCCGGCCACTGCGGCGCGCTGAGCGCCGCGCCAGGGTGAGCGTCTCCGATCAAAGCGCCGTCATCGCCTTCCTCGCCGATCCCGCTTCCTGGGCGCCGGGGGTCGAGAAGGTGGAGCGCATCGACACCCACGGTGCGGTGGTCTTTCTCGGTGGCGCGCGGGCGCTGAAACTCAAGCGCGCGGTCAGCTTCTCCTATATGGATTTCTCCACCCCCGACAAACGCCGCGCCGCCTGCGAAGCCGAACTCGCGGTCAACCGGCGGACCGCGCCCGCGATCTACCGCCGCGTGCGCGCGGTCACCCGCGAAGCCGGCGGGGCGCTGGCCCTGGACGGCGCCGGCACGCCCGTCGACTGGCTGGTGGAGATGCGGCGCTTCGAGCAAGCGGATTTGTTCGACCGCTTGGCGGAATCGGGCCGCCTCGACCGGGCGCTGATCGAAGACGCCGCCCTGGCGCTGGCGGCCTTGCACCAAGGCGCCGAACGGCGCCACGACCATGGCGGCGTCGCCTCCATGCGCCGGGTGGTCGCCATCGACAGTGGCGAGCTCGCCCGTCACGGCGTGCTGGACGAGACGCGCGTGGAGCGCTGGCGGACCGAGTGCTTCGGCGAAATCGCCCGCCACGCGGCGCTTTTCGAGGCGCGGCGCGAGGGCGGCTTCGTGCGCCGCTGTCACGGCGACGCGCACCTGCGGAATTTCGTTCTCTGGGAAGGGCGGGCGACGCTTTTCGACGCCATCGAGTTCAACGACGATTTCGCCGTCATCGATGTGCTCTACGACTTGGCCTTCCTGCTCATGGATCTGTGGCGCCGCCGCCGTCCGCATCTCGCCAATGCCGCCTTCAACCGCTATCTCGCCGCCACCGCCGATCTGGGCGGCCTGGCGCTGCTGCCGCTTTATCTTTCCGCGCGCGCCTCGGTGCGCGCCCATGTCTCGCTCAGCATCGCGGCGGCGCAGTCTGGCGGGGCGCGGGCGGCCGCGCTCCGCCGCGACGCGGCGGACTATCTCGATCTCGCCCTGGCCTTCCTCCATCCCCCGCCGCCCGTCCTGGTCGCGGTGGGCGGCTTGTCGGGCGCCGGCAAGTCCTCGCTGGCGCGCGACCTGGCGCCCGCTGTGGGCGGCGCGCCCGGCGCGGCGGTCTTGCGCAGCGACGTGCTGCGGAAGGTCTTGGCCGGCGTGGCCGAGACCGTGCGTTTGCCCCCCATGGCCTACACCGACGCCGCCAACGACCGCGTCTATGGCGAATTGCGCGCCCAGGCGTTGGCCGTGCTGGGCGGAGGGCACAGTGTGATCGTGGACGCCGTTCATGCCCGCGCCGAAGAGCGCGCCGCCATCGAGGATTGCGCCCGCCAGGCAAAGGTGGGATTTGTCGGCTTGTGGCTGGAAGCGCCCGCGGGCGTACTAAGCGAGCGTCTGCGCCGCCGCCGGGGCGACGCCTCCGACGCCACGGTGGCGGTGCTCGAGCAACAATTGGGCTATGACCTGGGGCCTATCGGTTGGCGCCGGTTGACCGCCGCCCCGGACCCGGAATCCGTGGCCATCGCCGCGAAGCGGCTTTTGCCGGCGGCGGGAAGGCGCTAAATTGAACCCGTCGTTCAAATCGTTGAGGGGGGTCAGGTGGCGATCGGAAACATACTAGTTGCCTTTTCCGGCAATGATCGCGACGCGGCCGCGTTGCGGACGGCGTTGCGCCTGGCGCGGCGTTATTCGTGCCATGTGGACGCCCTGCATGCCAATCTGGATCCGCGCGACGCGGTCGCTTTCGCCGGCGAAGGCATGACTGCCGCGATGATCGAACAGATCATGGCGGCGGCGGAGAACGAAAGCGCCCAGGCCCTGTCGCGGGCGCGCCAGCGTTTCAATCTGGAGCTGAAATCGGCGGCGGTCATGGAAAGCCGGGTGCCGCCGCCGACCGTCGAGCCGTCGGCGTTCCTCGTCGTGGCCCCCGGGCGCGAAGACGAATTGATGGCCGAACGCGGGCGCCTGGCCGACCTGATCGTGGTGGCGCGGCCCTCGCCCAGCGACGAGGCCATTTCGACGCTGACCCTCGACGCCTGCCTGCGCGATACCGGCAGGATGGTGCTGGTGATGCCCGATGGCGCGCCGGAATTCGGCCGCCAGGTCGCCATTGGCTGGAACGGATCGATCGAGGCTGGCCGGGCCGTGGGGGCGGCGCTGCCGTTCCTGGCGGCGGCCGATCGGGTGACGGTCCTGTCGGTGGAAGAGGGACGAAGCTACGGGCCGCAAGGCGCGGCCGTGGTCGAATATCTGGCTTGGCACGGCATCAGCGCCCGCGCCGAGGTGCTCACCGCGGGTCCCTTCGGGTCCGGGCGCGCGTTGCTTAACCGCGTGGCGGAAATCAACGCCGATTTCCTGGTCATGGGGGCCTACACCCGCGGCCACATGCGACGGCTGCTTTTCGGCGGGGTCACCGGCGAAGTCCTGGCGCACATCCCGGTCCCGGTGCTGATGCTTCATTGAAGGCCTTGATCGCGATCAATGCGGCGTGTCCGATCCGCCGGCAGGATGAGGGTGTTGGATGAGGTGACGAATATGAAGACGGCCAGGAAACACGCGGCCGGCGCCGTGAAATTGATCCGCCTCGAATTGGCGCGTCATCCGGACTTTCCTCAAGGAAGCGCGGCCCGCGGCTATGAACTCCATGCCCCGCTGACCGCCGACGGGCATCTCGACGTGGATGCCTGGCGGCAGGCGCCCGGGAAGTGCGCCGTTCGCCGATTCTGGCCGGGCGAGCCGGATCGCGTGGGTCAGTTGCACCACACGCGCCATCGCACCTGGGCCTTTTCCTACGCTCCGGGCGAGGAAGACGACGAGACGCTCTATCGGCTCGAGGGTCACGTCTTCGCGCCGGGCGAATACGTCACCGTCGCCGAACCGGGCGCCGGGCCACATACGTTTCGCATTGTCGCCGTGCGCTAAGCGGTCTTTGCCGCCGGCGCATTTCCCTTTGGGATGATCCTGCTTTAACTTCCCCAAATGGTCGAGGCGCCACTGGTCACGCTCCGCGGCGTGCGCAAGAGCTACGACGGGGAAACCCTCGCCGTCCGCGATCTCGACCTCGACATTCGCCGCGGCGAATTCCTCACCCTTTTGGGTCCATCGGGATCAGGCAAGACCACGACCCTGGTCATGCTGGCGGGCTTCGAGACCCCCACCGCCGGTGAAATCCTTCTCGACGGCAAGTCGCTGGCGCATTTGCCGCCCCACAAGCGCGACATCGGCATGGTGTTCCAGAACTACGCCTTGTTCCCCCATATGACGGTGGCGAAAAACGTCGCCTTTCCCCTGAGCGTGCGCCGCATGGGGCGGGCCGAGATCGCCACCCGCGTGGAGCGCGTCCTCGACATGGTGCGGTTGGGCGGCTTCGCCCGGCGGCGGCCGGCGCAGTTGTCCGGCGGGCAGCAACAGCGCGTCGCCCTGGCGCGCGCCTTGGTTTTCGAGCCGAAGCTGGTGCTCATGGACGAGCCGCTCGGCGCGCTCGACAAGCAGTTGCGCGAGCAGATGCAACTGGAGATCAAGCGCCTGCACCAGCGCCTTGGCGTCACCTTCATTTACGTCACCCATGACCAGTCGGAAGCGCTGACCATGTCGGACCGCATCGCCGTGTTCAACCATGGCGCGGTGCAGCAACTCGACACCCCGGCCGCGCTTTACGAGCGGCCGCGGACGTCGTTCGTCGCCCGCTTCATCGGCGAAAACAACGCCCTGAGCGGCGCGGTGGAATCGATCGACGGCGATTTTTGCCGCGTGGCGCTCGACGGCGGCGGCCGCATCCTGGCGCGGGCGGTGAATATCGGCGGCGTCGGCGGGCGCACCACGCTTTCAGTGCGGCCGGAGCGCGTGCTGCTCGATCCCGCGCCGACGGTCGAAAACCGGTTTCGGGGCATCGTCCGCGAACTTATCTATTGCGGCGACCACACGCGGCTGCTTCTGGCGGTCGCCGGCGGGGGCGAGATGACCATGAAGCTGCCGGCGGCGGCGCTGGACGGCCTGGCGCCCGGCGCCGACGTGCCCTTCGGCTTTGCCGCCGGCGACTGCCGGGCCATGGATCCGATTTAGGCCGGGCCGGCGATTGCCGCCCGGTGGCGCTTCGCGCTAGGCTAGAGGTCAGACACAAGCCGGCGATGGCGCCGGAGACCGGGGAGGGTCATCGACCATGTTTTATCGTCCGCTCGCAATTGCCTGCCTTGCCGCCGCCGGAATCGCCATTGCCGGCGCGGCCGGCGCCCGCGATCTCACTGTCGTATCGTGGGGCGGGGCCTATCAGGACGCCCAGCGCGAAGTCTATTTCAAGCCCTATGTCGCCAAGTCGGGCGTCAAGCTCAAGGACGAATCCTGGGACGGCGGCATCGGCGTGCTCCGCGCCAAGGTGAAGGGCGGCAACGCCGACTGGGACGTGGTGCAAGTCGAATCCGACGAACTGGTCCTGGGCTGCGAGGAAGGCCTGTTCGAGAAACTGGATTGGACGGCGCTGGGCGGCAAGCAGGCCTATTTGCCCGCCGCGGTGCACGACTGCGGCGTCGGCGCCATCGTCTACAATTTCATCCTTGCCTATGACGGCGACAAGATCAAGGACGCCCCCAAGGGCTGGGCCGATTTCTGGAACCTGGCCAAGTATCCGGGCAAGCGGGCGCTGCGCAAGGGCGCCAAGACCAACCTGGAAATCGCCCTCATGGCCGACGGCGTTTCGCCCAAGGAAGCCTACGCGATGCTGAAGACCGAGGCCGGCATCGAGCGCGCCTTCAAGAAGCTCGATCAGATCAAGGCGCAGACCATCTGGTGGGAAGCCGGAGCCCAGCCGCCGCAATTGCTCGCCTCGGGCGAGGTGGCGATGACCTCGGCCTATAACGGCCGCATTCACGCCGCCAACGCCAAGGACAAGAAGAACTTCAAGATCGTCTGGGACCAGAGCCTCTACACCATCGATTCCTGGGTGATGCTGAAAGGCACGCCGAACAAGAACCAGGCGGTCGATCTGCTGAAGTTCGTCAGCGCCGCCGACAACCAGAAGCGGTTGCCGAGTTACATCGCCTACGGCGTCACCAACAACGCCGCCACCGCCGGCATCGACCCCAAGGTGCTGCCGGATCTGCCCACGGCGCCGCAAAACATCGCCAACGCGATCGAACTCGACGCTGCCTATTGGATCGAGAACAACGACAAGCTGAACGACCGCTTCAACAAGTGGGCGGCGCGCTGAACCGCGGCGTCGATTCAAGGTGGACGACCGGGCGCGGCTGAAGGCGCAACTTCGCCGCGCCGATCGGCGGCGGCAAGGGCAGGCGGTGGCGCTGGTGGCGCCGCTGCTTGTCTTTCTTTTTCTCGTATTTCTGATTCCCCTCGCGGGGATGCTGTGGCGCGCGGTCGACGACCCGGAACTGACCGCCGTTCTGCCCCGCGCCCGCGCCGCCATTGACGCCTGGGACGGCCAGGGCCTGCCTGGCGACCATGTCTATGCGGCGCTGGCCGCGGACATGATAGCCGCGCGCGAGGCCGGCAACCTGGCGATTCTCGCCAAACGGCTGAACTACGACATCACCGGCTACCGCTCGCTGTTGCTCAACACCGCGCGCCGCCTGCCGCCGGCGGTTGCGGCGGAGGAAGCGCGGGCAACCCTCACCGCCATCGATGAGCGCTGGGCGGAACGCGCCTATTGGGCGGCCATGCGCCGCGCGCAAGGTCCGGTCACCGATTTTTATTTGCTGGCGGCGGTGGATCTCCATCGCGGCGCCGACGGCGCCATCGTCCCCACCCCCGAAAACGAGGCGATCCACCGCGACGTGTTCGCGCGCACGCTGGGCATCGCCGCGACGGTGACGCTGATTTGCCTGGGCTTGGGCTTTCCCGCCGCCTATCTGCTCGCCAGCCTGCCGCCGCGAATCGGCAATCCGCTGATGATCCTGGTGCTGTTGCCGTTCTGGACCTCGCTGCTGGTGCGCACCGCCGCCTGGGTGGTGGTGCTGCAGAACGAGGGCATCGTCAATGGCGCGCTTCTCGCCGCCGGCCTCGTCGATAAGCCGGTGGCGATGATCTACAACCGCGTCGGCGTCGTCGTCGCCATGACCCACGTGCTGCTGCCCTACATGATCCTGCCGCTCTACAGCGTGATGAAGACGATCCCGCCGTCCTACATGCGCGCCGCCGCGTCGCTGGGCGCGCCGCCCTGGGTGGCGTTCGCGCGCGTCTATGTGCCCCAGTGCCTGCCCGGCATCGGGGCCGGCGCCCTGCTCGTCTTCATTCTGGCGCTGGGCTTTTACATCACGCCGGCGCTGGTGGGCGGCGCCGGCGATCAGATGATCAGCTATTTCATCGCCTTTCATACCGCCAACACGGCGAACTGGGGGCTGGCGTCGGCGCTGGGCGTGGCGCTGCTTCTGGGCACGCTGTCGCTTTACGCCGTCTACGCGCGCCTACTGGGCGCCGAGCGGTTGCGGCTCGGCTGATGGCGATGGGCCGCGTACGCCTCGGACGCGCGGCGCTGTGGCTGGCCGCCGGCTTGACCTTCGCCTTCCTGGTGGCGCCCATCCTCGCCATCCTGCCGCTGTCGTTCTCGTCGGGATCGTTCCTCAGTTACCCGCTGCCGGGCTTCAGCCTGCGCTGGTACGAGAAATTCTTCGCCTCCGAACGCTGGATGCAGGCGCTGGGAAACAGCCTCATCGTCGGCGTCGCCTCGACGCTGGCCGCCACCGTGCTGGGCACGCTGGCCGCGCTCGGCCTTTCGCGCCGCCGCTTCCCCTGGCGGGCGCTGGCCATGGGCGTCATTCTGGCGCCGATGATCGTGCCCACGATCATCCTCGCCGTCGGCATGTATTTTGTCTTCGCGCCGCTGCGCCTGAACAGCACCTATGTCGGGCTGGTGCTCGCCCATACCGCGCTCGCCGTCCCCTTCGTCGTCGTGACCGTGGACGCGACGCTCGCCGGCTTCGACGTCAACCTGATGCGTGCCGCCGCGTCGCTGGGCGCGACGCCCGTGGCGGTGTTCTTTCGCGTCGTCCTGCCGCTGATTTTTCCCGGCATCGTATCCGGCGCGCTTTTCGCCTTCGTCGTTTCCTTCGACGAAGCGGTGATGGCGCTGTTCATCGCCGGGCCGAACCAGACCACGTTGCCGCGGCAGATGTTTTCCGACCTGCGCGAAACCATCGATCCCACCCTGGTGGCCGTCGCCATGGTGCTGATCGTCGTTTCGGTGGCGATGATGGCGCTGATCGAGGTTTTGCGCCGCCGTGTGGAGCGCATGCGCGCCCTCCGCCACGCCTAGGCGGGCGGGTTTGACTGTATCAAAGTGAACCGCTAGCATTTCCTCGTCCGCGCCGGCGGCTTTTGATGCCTTTCACGCCGGCGCTTTGTTAGTTGAAGTACGACAAGAAACGAAAGCCGCGCCCCGCGCGGCGGTTGCGCGCGCTGCTGCAACAATAAACACCCAGGAGGGAAGCGCTGATGTCGATCGACTTCGAACTCACGGCCGAACAAAAAATGGTCCAGAAGACCGTGCGCCAATTCGCGCAGGAAGTGCTTAAGCCGGTTATCGCCAAGGCGGACCGCGAGCAGGATCCGCAAAAGGCCTTCCAGATGATGAAGGCGCCGTACAAAGAGGCCTACAAGCTCGGCATCGCCATGAGCTTCCTGCCCAAGGAATATGGCGGCGGCGGCATCAGCAACCTCGACTTGCAGATCGCCGCCGAGGAGATTTGCGCCGTCGATCCGGGCTTCGCCTGTATCGTCCTGGTCAACGGTCTGGCGCTCATGCCGGTGAACTGGTTCGGCTCCAAGGAACAGAAGCGCAAGTGGCTCGGCGCCGCGACCAGCGACCCGAAGCACGAATTCCTCGCCGGCTGGACGGTGAGCGAGCCGCCGGGATCGCCCGGTGGCACGGCCAATTTCGATCATGCCGGCGCCCATCCCGTGGGCATCGGCGTCACCGCCGATTTGGACAAGGGCAAGGGCGAATACGTCATCAACGGCCGCAAGTTCTGGCCCTCGAGCTCGGGCGGCTGGGATCTCAAGGGCGCCGACCTCAATACCCTGATCGTGCGCACCGACCGCAAGAAGGGCGGCAAGTCGGGCCTGGGTTGCGTCGTGATCCCGCGCGGCACGGCCGGCGTCACCTACGAGAAGCCCATCGACAAGATCGGCCATCGGGTGAACCAGAACAACTCGATCGTCTATGAGAACTGCCGCGTGCCGGCGGATCACGCCTTCGCCGTCGGCAACGGCGACATGGTCATCGGCAAGGCCTTCACCTGGTCGGGACCGGTGGCGGCCATTGCCGCGGTGGCGGTGGCGCGCACGGCGTACGAATTCGCCCTCGATTGGGCGAAGACCTACACCGCCGGCGGCAACAAGCCGATCATCCAGCATCAGGCGGTGGGCTACATGCTCGCCGACATCGCCATGGAGATCGAGGCCTGCCGGGCGTTTTCCTGGAAGGCGGCGCACTACCTCGACAAGTTCGATTCCGAGGGCCATGCCATCGGCGCGATGTCGAAGATCTATTGCGGCGAGCGCATGTTCAACGTCGTCTTCAAGTGCATGCAGGTGGTTGGCGTCGGCGCGGTCGATCGGGCCCTGCCGCTCGAGAAGTGCCTGCGTGAATCGGTCATCTTCCCGCTCTATGACGCCGGCAATATCGGCATGCAGCGGCGCAAGGTGTGGGGCGTGATGGCGGACGCGAGCTTCGATCCGCGCGCGCTGATGAATTGCGACCCGATTACCTTCACCAAGGCCATGGCCGGCATCGGCACCTTGTCCGCAGCCGCGTAATTGAACTGACCAAAGGCGCGGGCGCTCCCTCCGGGCGCCCGCGTTTTTTTTGGTGCGAACTATGTCGCACCCAACGCAAGCGCCACCGCCGCGAGTGTAAGCAACCCACTTCCGATATGCGGCTTGCGTAGAGCCCAGAGATTGGCGAGGGCGCCGGTGAGATAAACGGCGGCGCCGAAATAGGCGAAGGA
>CAZIVY010000066.1:0-7322 GCA_964542505.1 uncultured Rhodospirillaceae bacterium | reverse complement strand
CCCCGGCGGCGGCCAAACGCCGGCCAAACACCCAACGCTTGCGGAAGGGATTTGGCGAAAGGGCGGTGGTGGTGGCGCTGGACGCCAGGGGCAAGTCGCTGGACAGCCCGGGGTTTGCGCGCCAGCTTCAGGCGTGGCTGGCGAGCGGCGCCAGCGAACTGGTGTTCCTGGTGGGCGGGCGCGATGGCCTCGATCCGGCGGCGGTGAGCGAGGCCCATTTGGTGCTGTCGCTCGGCCCCATGACCTGGCCGCACCGGCTGGTGCCGGTGATGGTGGCGGAACAGCTTTACCGCGCCCATTGCACCTTAAGCGGGCACCCCTATCCCGGCGACGAACGCGCCGCTTAGCCGGTCTTGTTCACCAATGTTAACCAATGTCCGCTATATAAGCGGCCATGCAGACGCGACCTGATGGGCGCCCACGCCCGGTGGTTTTGTGCATTCTCGACGGCTGGGGCCTGAGCGAGAAGCGCGAGAACAACGCCTTGGCGCTGGCGCGGACCCCGGTGTGGAACCGACTCATGGCCGACTGCCCGCACGCCCGGATCGCCACTTCCGGCCCCGACGTGGGATTGCCGGACGGGCAGATGGGCAATTCCGAAGTCGGTCACATGAACATCGGCGCCGGCCGCATCGCGGTGCCGGAACTGGCGCGCGTCGACACCGCGCTGGCCGACGGCAGTTTTGCCCGCAACGCGGTGCTAAAAGAGACGATCGCGCGGCTGCGTGAAAGCCGTGGGCGGTTGCACCTCATGGGCCTGCTGTCGCCGGGCGGGGTTCATTCGCACCAGGAGCACATGGTTGCCATTGCCCGCGCCGCCGCTTCCGCCGGCGTGCCGGTGCTGGTGCACGCGTTTCTCGATGGCCGCGACACCCCGCCAAGAAGCGCGGAGGAATTCCTCGCCGCGTTTCTGCGCGCGGCGGACGCGAAACCGAAACCTTCAAGCCCGATCGCCATCGCCACTGTCACCGGGCGCTATTTCGCCATGGACCGCGACCAGCGCTGGGAGCGCGTGGCCACGGCCTATGGCGCCCTGACCGAGGGCCGCGGACTGGCCGCCGCGGCCGCGGCGGCGGCGATATCGCAGGCCTATGAAACCGGCACGACAGACGAATTCGTTCCGGCGACGGTCATCGCCGGCTATGGCGGCATGAAGGACGGCGACGGCCTGATCATGGCGAATTTCCGCGCCGACCGGGCGCGCCAGATCCTTGGCGCGCTGCTCGATCCCGAATTCAACGCCTTCGCGCGCCCGCGTTCGATACGCTTCGCCGCCGCCGCCGGGATGGTGGAATATTCGGCCGGCCTCGGCCGCATGATGGCGGCGCTTTTCCCCCCGGTGCGCTTCGGCAACACCTTGGGCGAGCTGGTGGCGCGGGCGGGAATGAAGCAACTCCGCATCGCCGAAACCGAGAAATACGCCCATGTGACATTCTTCTTGAACGGCGGCGAGGAAGCCGTCTTTCCCGGCGAGGACCGCGTCCTGGTGCCGTCGCCGAAAGTGGCGACCTACGACCTGAAGCCGGAAATGTCGGCCCCGGAAGTGACCGAGCGCCTGGTTGCCGCCATCGCCGGCGGCCAGTACGATTTGATCGTGGTGAACTTCGCCAATGCGGACATGGTGGGCCATAGCGGCATATTGGCGGCGGCCATCAAGGCGGCGGAAAGCATCGATGCCTGCCTGGCCCGCGTCGAGGCGGCGGTGGAGGACGCGGGGGGCGTGCTGCTGATCACCGCCGATCACGGAAATCTGGAAGAAATGCGTGACGCCGCGAGCGGCCAGCCGCACACCCAGCACACCTTGAATGCCGTGCCGGTGGTGCTGGTGGGACCGGGCGCCAAGGGCTATGACCTGGTGGACGGGCGCTTGGCGGACATCGCGCCGACGCTGTTGCCGCTGCTCGGCCTGAAGCAGCCCGGCGACATGACCGGGCGTTCGCTGCTGCGTCCCACCGCCAAGGCGGAGCGCCGCCATCATGGATAGATTCGCGATCTTGGCGCTCGTGGCCATTGCCCCTTGGGCGCCGTCCGCGATGGCGCAAGCCGCCGCCGATTCGCCGGCGCAGCAATTGCAGCGCCTGGAGCGCGAGCTGGGGGAAAGCCGGGCGCGCCAGCGCGCGCTCAACACGGTGGCCAAAACGATGCAGCGCGAGATCGACCAGCGCCGCGCAAGCTTGATGGAAGCGGCGGCCGGCGTCGAGCGGGCCGAAGAGAGTTTGGCGGTGCTGGAAGGCGCCCTGAGCGAGATGGAGGCCCATGTGCGCGCCAAGACGGCGGCGCTGGAGGCGCGGCGCGGGGACATGGCGATGACCCTTTCGGGGCTGGTGCGCATGAGCCGCCAGCCGCCCCAAGCCTTGGTGCTGGCGCCGGGCGACGCCTTCACCACCGTGCGCACGGCGCAACTGGCGGCGGCGACGATCCCGGCGGTCGAGGCGCGGGCGCAAGACCTGCGGCGCGAACTGGCGTCGCTGGCCGACGCGCGGCTGCGGCTGAACGAAGACCGCGCCGCCATGGCCCGGGGCCTGGGCGTCTGGACGCAGGAGCGCGAGCGCATGGCGGCGCTCCAGGGCGACGCCGTCCAGGCTTGGCGGCGGGCCCTGGCCGACCACGAAAAGGAATCGCGGAACGCCGCTCAACTGGCGGAATCGGCCAAGGACCTGCAAACGCTTTTGGCGCGCCTGACGGAAGCGGAACGGCAGAAGGAACGCCGGCCCGAGGATCAGTTGGCGCTCAGGACGCCGCTGCCCCAAGGCGCGCCGAGTCTCCAGCGAAGCACCCCCGCCCGCGGCCGCGTGGTCGCCCGTTTCGGCGACACCGACGGCCTTGGCGGCAAGCTCAAAGGGGTGCGGATCGAGACGCGGAAGCTGGCGCCGGTGGTGGCGCCGTCCGACGGCAAAGTGGCGTTCGCCGGACCCTTTCGCGGCTACGGGCTGCTATTGATCATCGAGCATGACGGTGGCTATCATACGCTGCTAGGCGGACTAGCGCGCATTGACAGCCTCGTTGGACAATGGGTATTGGCGGGCGAGCCGGTCGGCGAAATGGGCGACGACCGCGCGGACAGGCCTTCACTTTACGTTGAAGTCCGGCACAAGGGCGAGCCGGTCAATCCTTTGCCATGGCTGGCTTCGGGCGACAGAAAGGTAAGCGGATAGCATGCGTAATTTCCTGCTCGGGGGAGTGTGCTCCCTCGCACTCGTGGGTTCATTGGCGCTGGTGACGGTGCCCGGCGGCGGCGGCAACGCCGCCTCGAGCGAGGTCTATCGCCAACTCAACCTGTTCGGCGATATCTTCGAGCGGATTCGCAACGACTATGTGGAGGAACCCGTCGATTCGCAGATGATCGAAGCGGCGATCAACGGCATGTTGGTGTCGCTCGATCCGCATTCGAGTTATCTCAGCCCGAAGAACTATCGCGACATGCAGGTGCAGACGCGCGGCGAGTTCGGCGGACTGGGCATCGAAGTGTCGATGGAAAACGGCCTGGTCAAGGTCGTGTCGCCCATCGACGACACGCCGGCGGCGCGCGCCGGCTTGCAGCCCAACGATTTCATCACCGCGATCGACGGCCAGCAGGTGCAGGGGCTGACGCTTTCGGAAGCGGTGGAGAAAATGCGCGGGCCGGTGAATTCCACCATCTCGCTCACCGTCCAGCGCGGCAACCAGGATCAACCCTTCGACGTCACCCTGACGCGCGCGGTCATCAAGGTGCAGTCGGTGCGCTCGCGGCGCGAGGGCGACGTGGGCTATGTGCGCATCACCACCTTCAACGAGCAGACCGATCAAGGCTTGAAGCGCGCCGTGGAAGGCCTGAAGAGCGAGATCGGCGCCGACAAGATCAAAGGCTATGTCATCGACCTGCGCAACAATCCGGGCGGCCTGCTCGACCAGGCGATCGCGGTGTCGGACGCGTTCCTGGATCAGGGCGAAATCGTTTCCACCCGCGGACGGCGCACCGAAGACGGCCAGCGCTACAACGCGCGCAAGGGCGACCTCACCGACGGCAAGCCGCTGGTGGTCCTGGTCAATGGCGGCTCCGCCTCGGCGTCGGAAATCGTCGCCGGCGCGCTGCAGGATCATCGGCGGGCCGCTATCCTCGGCACCAGGTCGTTCGGCAAGGGCTCGGTGCAGACGATCATTCCGCTCGGCGCCCAGGGGGCGCTGCGCCTGACCACGGCGCGCTATTTCACCCCGGCGGGGCGCTCGATCCAGGCCAAGGGCATCGAACCGGACATCATCGTGGAACCGGCGAAGATCGAGACGCTGGGCGCCCAGCGCCGCCGCTCGGAAGCCGACTTGCCGCGTCACTTGTCGGGCGAGGACCAGCCTGGAGCGAAGCCGCTTCCGCCCGCCGCCGCTCCGATCGTGGTTCCGCCGCCGGAAGCCAAGCCCAAGGGCGACGCGCCGGCCGGGGCCGCCGGGGCGCAGCCGCAGGAGGACTATCAGTTGCTGCGCGCGCTCGATCTCTTGCGCGGACTCGCGTTCCTGTCGCCGCCCCGCCCCGCGAATTGAGGACGGGCGCCGCCGGGGGCGAACGACGTGCTGCGCGCCGTACGCCGCCGCACAGGCCCGTTCCGCAAGCCTGAACTTCCGGGACGCGCGCCGGCGTCCGCGGATGGGCTGGCGGCGGCGTGGCTTACCTGGCTGGCGGCGATGGCCGCGACCGCAAGCTGGCTGATCTGGAGCGGACCGCCACACGCCGCCCCGCCGGCGCCAGTGGTGATTTCACTCGCGGAGCCCGAGACGCCGGCGCCGGGCGAAACCGCCGCCGCCGAAAGCACGGGCGCCGAGCCCTCGCATGCCAACGACTCGCCAGCGCCGGCCGCGGCCGCGGATCCGCCGCCGGCCACGAACGAGCCGGCGTTGACGGCCACGCCCACGGCCGCGCAGCCGCCGGAAAAGACGCCGGACGCGGTAAAGGCGACCGAGGCGCCGCCCGCCGAAACGCCGCCCTCCGCGATGGCGGGCCCGGCGGAACCGGCGCCAGTGATGCTGGCCGCGGGCGCCGGCGGATCGTTGCCGAAGATCGCCGCCGACGGCCGGCGCGCGTGGCAGGCCTATGCGCGGTCCTTCGACGCGCCGGCGGACCGGCCGCGGGTGGCGATCATCCTCGCCGACCTCGGACTGAACCGCAGTTTGAGCGCCCAGGCGATCGCCCAATTGCCGCCAGACGTGACCTTGGCCTTTTCACCCTACGCCGCCGAGCTTACCGATTGGCTGGCGCGCGCGCGCGCCGAAGGGCACGAGGCGCTGCTGCTGCTGCCCATGGAACCCAACGACTACCCGGCGAGCGACCCGGGACCGCGGGCGCTGATGACGACGTTGAGCGCCAGCGACAACGTGGCGCGGTTGGAATGGCTGCTGGCGCGGGCCACCGGCTATGCCGGCGTCGCCACCTATATGGGATCGAAGTTCACCGCCTCGGCGGACGATTTGCGCCCGGTCATGGCGGCGGTGAGCGAACGCGGCCTGTTGTTCGTCGACACCCGCTCGACGCCGCGCAGCGTCGCCGCGCGCATGGCGCGCGAGATCGACGTGCCATTCGCCGCCAACAGCCGCTTCATCGACAACGACATCTCGGCCGCCGCCATCGACGCCCGCCTGGGCGAACTGGAACGCATCGCGCGCAACAGCGGCAGCGCGCTTGGCGTCGGATTCCCGCATCCGCTCACGCTGGCGCGAATCTCCGTCTGGGCCGAGGGCCTTAGCGCGAGGGGACTGGCGCTGGCTCCGGTCTCGGCCATCGTTCTGCGCCCCAGCGGCGGCTGAGCACCATCGCATGACCGCCGCCGGCGACCTGCCCTACCGTTCGGGCGTCGGCGTGGTGCTGTTCAACGCCCAAGGGCACGTCTTCGTCGGCCGGCGCATCGATCAATCGTCGGAAGCCTGGCAATTGCCCCAAGGGGGCATCGACGCGGGCGAGAAACCGAAGGCCGCGGCGCGGCGCGAGCTGAAAGAGGAAATCGGCACCGACAAGGTGGAATTCATCGCCGAAGTCCGCGACTGGATTTCCTACGACCTGCCGCCCGACCTGGTGCGCCAGGTCTGGAAAGGCCGCTACCGCGGCCAGCGGCAAAAATGGTTCGCTGCAAGGTTCATCGGCGCCGACAGCGACATCGATATCGCCACCCCGCATCCGGAGTTCGACGCCTGGCGCTGGGTGCCCATCGATCAACTCGGCGCGCTGATCGTGCCCTTCAAGCGCGACCTCTACCGCCGCATAATGGACGAATTCCGCCATCTGGCGGCGCCGGCGGGTTGACATCCGGCGGCGTTTACGGCATCATTTGCCGTATGGTTGATACGCAAAAAATTACGGCGCACGTGCCGGTCGATCTGCTGCGCGAGGCGCAGGCGGCGACCGGCAAGGGAATTACCGAAACCGTCTGCCGCGGCCTGGCCCTCGTGGCCACGGCGAAAGCGGCGGAGGATTTGCGCGCCCTGCGCGGCAAGGTGCGGCTCGACCTCGACCTTGCCCTGTTGCGGCGCGACCGGCGGTGATGGTCGCCGTCGACAGCAGCACATTGATCGCCTATTTGGCCGGCGATGGCGGCCCGGATATCGAAGCGCTGGACCAGGCGTTGATGGGACAGCGCGCCTGTTTGCCGCCGGTCGTGGTCAGCGAGCTATTGAGCGCGTCGAAGCTCGCCAGGAATCTCGAAGCGACCCTCGCGGCGATGCCCGTTCTGGAACTTGCGGACGGTTTTTGGGCGCGCGCCGGGCGCACGCGGCGTGTCCTGGCGGCGCGCGGCATAAGGGCGCCGCTGGCCGATGCGCTTATTTGCCAGTCGTGCATCGACCATGACGTGGCCCTGATCACCCGCGACCGCGACTTTCGGCCGTTCGCCAAACATTGCGGTCTGAAGCTTTTTTAGGCGGCCAGGCGGGCGAAGCGGCGGTTGCGCCAGCGCAGCAGCCCCCAGGCGGCGCGGGCGGCAAGCGCGCCCAGCCGCCCTCGCGGATCGACATCGCAGGCCTTGAGGAGCATGGAAACGCCGCGGCGGACGTGGCCGAAGCGGTAGAGCCGCCCGGCGCGCAACCCGTATGCGGCGGCGTGGCGCTGGCGATGATAGGGCGCCGCGGGCTCGTTCGCCGCCCAATAGGCGGTGGCCAGTTCGTCGTCGCCGGCCTCGTCGATGCGCCCGAAGGCGACGCGCAGCCGGCCAAGGCGGCTCAGTCCCGCGCGCTCCTGGTAGCGGCGGAGATGACCGAGGAAAAGCTTGAAATGGCGGAACTCGTCGCCGGCGATGCGCTGGCAGATGGCGCGCAGCACCGGCTCGGCCGCGGCGTCGCGCACGGCGCTATAGAAGGACGAGGTTCCC
>CAZIVY010000065.1:0-15129 GCA_964542505.1 uncultured Rhodospirillaceae bacterium | reverse complement strand
TCGTCGCCGATGATGAAGGCGGGCGTGCCGTTGATGCCCAGCGTCTGCGCCATCTCGTGGTTGGCGCGCAGCGTGCGCTCGACGTCCGGGTTCTTCATGTCGGCCTTGAGCTTGTCGACGTTCAAGCCGACCGACGCCGCGACCTCCATGACCACGGATTCGCCCAGCGCGCCCCGGCGCTCCATCAGCGCGTCGTGGAAGGCGAGATACTTGTCGCGCTGGCCGCGAAAGGCGGCGACCGCGGCGCGCGAAGCGGCGACGCTCTCGGGACCGAGAACCGGGAATTCCTTCAACACCAGGCGCACCTTGCCATCGCCCCGCAAGGCGCTCTTCACCACCGGATGCACCTGCTTGCAATAGCCGCAACGGTAGTCGAAAAACTCGACGATGGTGACGTCGCCCTTGGGGTTGCCGGCGACGAAGGAATCGGGGTCCTGGCGCAGTTGCTTGCTGTGCTTGCCGATGAGCTCGCGGGTCATCTCCGTCGCTTCGCGCTTCTGACGTTCCTCGAGACCGCGCACCGCCTGGATGATCACCTCGGGATTCTTCAGCAGATAGTCGCGGACCATCTGTTCGAACCGCTCCACCTGCGCCGGGATCATCGCATCCTGGGCCTGCACGACCGGCGCCACGCCGACGCTCAAGGCCCAAGCGACGGGCGCCACCAACCAGCGAATCATGATTTCATCCCCTTGGCGGCGCGTCGCCGCCGGTTCAGCTTTTATTTTCGCCATCGCGCCCGATGGCGGCAACACACATTCATGTGACCGTGGTGCGCTCAAGCACTTTGGCTACCGAACGTAAAAGCGATCTTAACTTGACCGAACCCTACCCCGTAGCCCGCACTCTGGCCACCGCCTCGCGCCAGCCGCCATAGAGCGCGCGGCGCCGGGCCGAGGCCATCTCCGGCTCGAAGCGGCGGTCCGGGCGCCACAGTTTGGCTAGGTCCTCGCCCTCGCCATAGATCCCGGCCGCCATGCCCGCCAGATAGGCGGCCCCCAGCGCCGTGGTTTCGGTGACCGCCGGGCGCTCCACCGTCACGCCCAGGATATCGGCGAGAAACTGCATCGCCCAGTCGTTGACCGCCAAGCCGCCGTCCACGCGCAGCCGCTCCACGGCGCCGGCGCCGCCGGCGTCCTTCAGGTCTTCGTTCAAGGCTTCGGTCAGGTCGCGGGTCTGGTAGGCGACCGCTTCGAGCGCCGCGCGGGCGATTTCGGCCACCCCGGACTGTCGCGTCAGGCCCAGTATGGCGCCACGCGCGCCGGCGTCCCAATAAGGTGCGCCGAGGCCGGCGAACGCCGGCACCATGTAGACCCCGCCGGTATTGTCGACGCCGCGCGCCAAGGGCTCGCTGTCGGCAGCGTTGGCGATGACGCGCAAGCCGTCGCGCAGCCATTGCAGCGCCGCGCCGGCGATGAAGATCGAGCCTTCGACCGCGTAGGTCACGCGGCCCTTGAGGCGCCAAGCGACGGTGGTCAGCAGGCGGTGGCGCGAACTCACCATGCGCTCGCCGGTGTTGGCGAGCAGGAAAGCGCCGGTGCCGTAGGTGACCTTGACGTTGCCGGGCGCGAAGGCCGCCTGCCCGAAGGTCGCCGCCTGCTGGTCGCCGGCGATGCCGGTCACCGCCAAGCCGTGCCCGAACAGCGAGGGCTCGCAATCGGCGAAATGGCCGGACGAGTCGCGCACCTCCGGCAGCAACTCCGCCGGAACATCGAACAGCTTCAGCAAGTCGTCGTCCCAGCGCTGGCGGCGAATGTCGAACAACAGGGTGCGGGCGGCGTTGGTGGCGTCCGTGGCGTGGACGCGGCCGCCGCTCAAATGCCAGAGCAGGTAGCTATCGACCGTGCCGAAGCAAAGCTCGCCCCGGCGCGCGCGGGCGCGGGCGCCTTCGACATGGTCCAGAATCCAAGCCAGCTTGCTGGCCGAGAAATAGGGATCGAGCACCAGCCCCGTGCGCTCGCGCACCATGGCCTCCGCGCCCTCGCGCCGCCAGCGCTCGCACGCTTCGGCGGTGCGCCGGTCCTGCCAGACAATGGCGTTGTGGAGCGGGCGGCCGCTGGCGCGCTCCCAAAGCACCGTGGTTTCGCGCTGGTTGGTCAGGCCGATGGCGGCGATGCGCTTGGCGCCGCCGGCCTCGGCGATGGCGGCGCGGGCGGTGGCGAGGCTGTCTTCCCACAGGCGGCGCGGGTCATGCTCCACCCAGCCCGGTTGCGGGTAGATCTGCGGCAATTCGACTTGCGCCCGCGCCACCGGCCGGCCCATGGCGTCGAAGACCATCGCGCGGCTGGACGTGGTTCCCTGGTCGATGGCCAGAACCTGGCCGCTCTTGCTCATGCGCGCATCACCGCTCGCGGTCGCGCGCCGCCGCCGCCGCCTGATCGACGATGTCTTGCGCTCGGACCCAACTCGGACTTCCCCTAGGCAGCATGCGTTGCGCCCGCTCGGCTTGGCCGCGCGCGTCGCGCCGGTTGCCCTCCAGCAAGAAACGCTCGGCGCTGGCCAGGGCCGACAGGCCAAGCTGGCCGTCGCGGCCATAAGCGATGGCAAGCTGCTGCCAGGCGGGGCCGTATTGCGGTTCGCGCCGCGCCGCTTCCTCCAGATGGCCGATGGCTTTGCGGTTGTCGGCGGGATTTTCGTCGGCGATCAGCACCATGGCGAGCGCCACGCGCAGCAGCGGTTCCCCCGGGGCCAGGCGCACGGCCTCTTCGTTCGGCGCCCGGGCTTCCTTGACGCGGCCGTGTTCGAACAGCATCTGGCCCTTGAGTTCGTGGAAGTAGGCGTTGTCGGCATTCGCCGCCAGCAAGGCGTCGATTTCCGCCAGGCCCTTGGGCAGGTCGCCGACCCGGTAGTGCGCGAAGGCGCGGGCGTAGCGCGCCGGCATGCTTGTATCCGTTACCGGGTACTTCAACAGCACCGCCTCCCGGCCCTCGATGTAACCCACCAGTTTGGCGCGCATGAGCGCCATCGCCGCCACTTGGTCCGGCGGGTCCGCCTTATTCCGCATGCGCGATTCCGCCACCCGGCCGAGCACCGCCGTCACGCGCTCCCCGGTCACCGGATGGGTTCGAACATAGGGGTCGCGCGCCTCGGGCAGGAACTTCTCCTGTTCGGACAGAATGCGCAGGAATTCCACGAAACCTTGCGCGGAAATGCCGGCGCGGTCGAGAGAGCTGATGGCCGCCTGATCGGCGGAACTTTCCTGGGTGCGGGTAAACTGCAGGAACGAGCGCTGCGCCGCCTGTTGGCCGCCGGCGATGATGGCCGCGCCGGCCTCCGGCGAGCCCCCGATCGCCGCCGCGGCGCCGAGCACGAACGCCAGAATCGATTGCGCGGTGGCGTTGCGCATGGCTTCCGGAATGCGCGCCAGATGGCCTTCGCTGATATGGCCGGTTTCGTGGGCGATGACGCCGATCAATTGACCAGGGCTTTCCGCTCGGCGCAACAACCCGGTGGTGATGAAAATGCGCTGGCCGCCGGCGACGAAGGCGTTGAGGGCGTCGTCCTGCACGATGTGGATGCGTACCGAATCCGGGTCCAGGTCCGCCGCCCGCCACACTGGCGTCGCCATGGCGCGGATGGTATGTTCGATTTCGGCGTCGCGAATGAGGCTGATTCCACTTGATCGCGCCTCGGCTTGGCCGACGACCATGACCAGTCCCAGGGCGACGCCCCACCACCGCCAGATGTCCGCAGCCAAGACAAATCCTCCGTCTGTTGCACCTATAGGTAGGCATCGGCGCCCACCTCGTCAACGCATCCTCGTCCGCGGGGCGGCGGTGCTGGCGTCGGGTCTGTTCCTGGCCGGCTGCGGCGACAAAGCGGTACCCGCCGCGTCGTTGCCGGTGGCCGGGGCCTTTGTCGGCGGCGCGGTCGCCGACGAGCCGCGCGCGGCGTTGATCGCCCGCGACGTACTGAAGAACGGGGGCAATGCGGCCGACGCGGCGGTGGCCGCTTATTTCGCCTTGGCGGTGACCTATCCCGGCGCCGCGTCGCTTGGCGGCGGTGGGGCCTGCGTGATCTATGACCCGGTGCGAAAACGCGCCGAGGCGCTGGAATTTTTGCCCCGCGCGGCGGCGGCAGGCGGACCGGTCGCGGTGCCGGGAGTGGTGCGCGGCCTCGGCGCCTTGCACGGGCGCTACGGGCGCTCGCAGTGGTCGGCGCTTCTGGCCCCGGCGGAACAATTGGCCCGTCTGGGCTGGCCGGTGACGCGCGCCTACACGAACGCGATCGAGGAAGCGGGAATATCGCCCGCCCAGGCAAGCGATCTGCGTTCGTTGGCCACCGATGCGGCTGGCGCGCCGCTGCGCGAGGGCCAAATCGTTCCTCAGCTCGATTTGGCGGCGAGCATCGCGGCGCTGCGCATCGGCGGCGCGGCTGAGTCCAGCTTCATGCTTGCCGGCTTCGTCGCCAGGAACGCCGCCATCGGCGGCAAGGTGACCGCGGCGGATGTGCGGGCGACCCCGCTTCCTTGGCGCGAACCGTTGCGCGCCGCTTATGGCAACGAGGAACTGTTGCTGACGCCCACCGCGGCGGGCGAGGCGGCGGGCCGGTTGTGGGCGGCCGTGCCGCCCGAGTCCACCTTCACCGGCCGCGCCACCTTGACCGTTGGCGGGTTGAGCGACGCCTTGGCCAAGGTTTACGACCGCGCCATTTTGCCCGGCGCGGCCACCGGCGCGACGACTTTCGCGGTCGTTGATGGCGGCGGTCAGGCGGTGGCGTGCCTGGCCACCACGGGCCGGCCTTTTGGCGTCCGAAAAGTCGTTCCGGGCACCGGGATTCTCGCCGCCACGCCGGCGCCCGGCAACATCACCGACGCCCTTGCCGCCATCGCCGTCAACCGGACCACGGCCCAGTCTTTCGCCACCGCCGGCGCCAGCGGCGGCGGCGCGGCGGCGGCGGCGCTGGTGCAGACTCTCGCGGCGGCGCTGGCTGAGAAAGTACCGACCCGGATGGCGCTGGAGCGTCCGCGCTTTTTTCGCAATGGCCACGACGCCGTGTTGTGGCACGAGGCGGGGCTGGACGAGGCGTTCTTGCGCGCCAGCAGCGCCCGTGGCGTGCGCCCCTCCCTCGTCGCCGGCCTGGCGCGCGTAAGCCTTATCCACTGCGGCGGCGGCTTGCCGCGAGCGCCCCAGACCTGCCGCTTCGAGGCCGATCCCCGCGCTTTCGGCTTGGGCGCCGCTACCCCCTGACAGGCGTGAAGATTTCCCGCCGCGCGGCTATCGAGGCCTTCCACGTCATGGAGGTGATGAAGGCCGCCGCCGACCGCGAAGCGGCGGGCGGCGACGTCCTGCACATGGAGGTGGGGCAGCCCTCGACAGCCGCGCCGCGCAAGGTGCTGGAGGCGGCGGCGCGGGCGCTGCCGCGCGACACCCTGGGCTATACCCTGGCGCTGGGGTTGCCGGAACTGCGCGCCGCCATTTCCGGGCACTACCGCGCGCGCTTCGGCCTCGATGTGCCGGCGGAGCGCATCGTGGTCACCAGCGGATCGTCGGGCGCATTCATACTCGCCTTCCTTGCCGCCTTCGACCCCGGCGACCGGGTGGCGCTCACCGAGCCTGGCTATCCTTGCTATCGCAACATTCTCAATGCTCTAGGAGTCGAGACGCCGATCCTGCCGGTGCTCGGCGAAAGCCGCTTCCGGATCGACGCCGGGCGCCTTGCCGCCCTCCCGGGACCGCTTCACGGCGTGCTGGTGGCAAGTCCCGCCAACCCCACCGGAACCATGCTCGACCGAGCGGCGCTGCAAGGCCTCGTGGCCGTCTGCGAACGCCGCGACGCTTGGCTCATCGTCGACGAGATTTATCACGGCATCACTTACGAGCGCCCCGCCGACAGCGTGCTCGCGCTCACCGACCGCGCCATGGTCATCAACAGCTTCTCCAAATATTTCTCCATGACCGGCTGGCGCTTGGGCTGGATGGTGTTGCCGGGCGAGCTGGTGCGAACGGTGGAGCGCCTGGCGCAAAACCTGTTCATTTCGCCGCCGGCCATATCGCAGGCGGCGGCCCTGGCGGCCTTCGACGCCTATGATGAACTCGACGGCAACGTGGCGCGCTACGCCAGGAACCGCGCGCTCTTGCTGAACGAGCTGCCGGCGGCCGGATTGGATCGCCTGGCCCCCGCCGATGGCGCGTTCTACATCTATGCCGACGTTTCCCGCTTCACCAACGACGCCGACCGCTTCTGCCGGCGGATGCTGGCGGAAATCGGCGTTGCCGCCACGCCCGGCATCGATTTCGACCGCTCCCAGGGCCACCTGTACGTGCGGTTTTCATTTGCCGGCGCCACCGCCCACATGGCGGAGGCGGCGCGCCGGCTCAAATCCTGGGTGAAGTAGGGGCAATAAACTCAGCGCCGGCGCCACCATCCGGTTTTCTGCGGCGAGGGTGACGCGGTTTCCGATTCAACCACGGGCGCCTCGTTCGCGGGCTCGGGGCTTGTGGGCGGGGGCATCGCCGCCGGAGGTTCCGGGGTTGCAGGCACGGGCCGGGCCGCGCTTGCATGGGCCGGCGTTTCAGCCTGCCGAAGCGACTCCGGGCGCGATTCGACCCGGTTTTCCGGCTCCCCGCGCTCGCCGTGGCGTTCAGCGTTCTTCTCGGCCCTGGCCGGGACATTTTCTGCCGCGTTGTCTCCAGGACCACCGGGGTCGAAATGCGGCCAGAGCTCGGCCGCGATGTCCGCCGGGGACACGGACGGCGCATGACCCTGCGGCTGACTTTCTTCGTAGGAATCGGATCTTGTCTCGGTTTCGTTAGCTTGCGGTTGAGCATCCGTCGTGCCCTGGGCGGGGATCGGCGATCCATCCTCACGCCGCCGCCGCCGCCGTCCGCCGCGCCGGCCACGCCGGCGCCGCTTGCGCTCCGCTTCGTCGCCACCGGAAATTCCAGGCCCTGCTTCCGCGTCGGGACTACTGCCGGCCTCGGCATCGCCGTTTCCCGCCGGTTCAGCCATCTCGGTGTGTTCGGGCGGTTGAGCGGCCACGTCGGGCATGGGCCGTGGCGCCCGCGGCGGGCGTTCGACCGCTGGCGAACCGTCACGGCGCCGGCGCCGGCCACCGCGCCGGCGGCGTTTGCCGCGCCCGGCGTCGCCAATTGTTTCGGCGGCGCCAGCGGCAAGGGGCGCTGCGTCCATATCCTCGCCCGGTGAGGCCACCTCTTCCACGGTGTTCTCGATGGTTTCGGTCGGCTCCCCGGCATCCGCGTCTTCCTCGACGTCGGGCTCCGATGTGTCGATCATCGGCACCGTGGGGATGGGCGCCAACTCTATCCGCGCCGGCGTATCCCGGCCACGGACCCGATCGATGCGGAAGTCCGGCGGCACCAGGCTATCGTCGGCCGCCACCAGTACGCGCATGTCGTAGCGCCGCTCGATATCGACGATGGCGTCGCGCTTGTGGTTCAGCACATAGATGGCCACGATGCCGGCCACGTTGACCGTGATCTCGGCGTTGCGCCCGCGCAGGCCCTCGTCCTCGATACCGCGCAAGACGTGCAGCGCCGTCGATTCGGTGGAACGCACATAGCCCCGCCCGTTGCAACGCTCGCACAACTGGGTCGAGGCCTCGATCAGGCTCGGGCGCAGTCTTTGGCGCGACATTTCCAGCAGGCCAAAGGGTGAAATGTGGCCGATCTGGATGCGGGCGCGGTCGGCCTTCAGGCACTCCTTGAGCCGCCGCTCGACGCCGCGAATGTTGCGCTGCACCTCCATGTCGATGAAATCGATCACCACCAGGCCGGCGAGGTCGCGCAAGCGCAACTGGCGGGCGATTTCCTCCGCCGCCTCGAGGTTGGTCTTGTAGGCGGTTTCCTCGATGTTGTGCTCGCGCGTGGACTTGCCCGAATTGACGTCGATGGCTACCAGCGCCTCGGTTTGGCCCAGCACAACCGACCCGCCGGAGCGCAGCGGCACCACCGGGCTGTACATGCTGTCGAGCTGGTGCTCGATCTGGAAGCGCTGGAAAATGGGCACACGTTCGCCATGGGGCTGAACGCGCTTGGCATGCGAGGGCATGAGCATGCGCATGAAGTCCTTGGCGGCGCGGTAGCCGTCGTCGCCCTCCACCAGCACCTCGTCGATGTCCTTGGTGTAGAGGTCGCGGATGGCGCGCTTGATCAGATTGGCGTCTTCGTAGATCAGGCACGGCGCGCTGGATTTCAGCGTCTGCTCGCGGATGATGTCCCAACTGCGCAGCAGGAATTCGAAGTCGCGCTTGATCTCGGCTTTCGAACGCTCCATGCCGGCGGTGCGGACGATGACGCCCATGCCCTCCGGCACTTCCAGGTCGGTGGCGATCGACTTCAGCCGCTTGCGGTCGGTGATGGAGACGATTTTGCGGCTGATGCCGCCGCCGCGCGCCGTGTTGGGCATCAAGACGCAATAGCGGCCGGCGAGCGACATATAGGTGGTCAGCGCCGCGCCCTTGGTGCCGCGCTCTTCCTTGACCACCTGGACGAGCAGGATTTGCCGCCGCTTGATGACTTCCTGGATCCGGTACTGGCGCACATGGACCCGCCGCGGGCGCTGGACCTCGTCGAGGGCGTCGCCGCCCAGGGATTCGATGTCGCCGGCGGGCTTTCCGTTTCCTTGCGACTCGTTTTCCGCCGGAGCCCGGGCTTCGCCTTCCGCGGCCGCGGTCTGGGCCTCATCGGAGTGAGCATGATCGGAGTGGCCGCGATCGTCGCCGTGAGGCGCGTCGTCCGCTCCCGCCGACCCCGCCATCTCGGTCTCGTTCCCCGGCGCCGGCTGATCGTCGGCGCCCTCGCCATTGCCGGACTCGTAGTCGCCACGCTGGTCATTGCCGCTCTCGCGTTCCGGCGGCGCCCGGTCTTCGACCGGGGTAGAAGCGGTCTCGCCCGCGTCATCGCTCGCGTCCTCGGCCTCGGCGGCACGCAGTTCTTCCGCCGCTTCGCTGGCCAATAAGGCACGCCGGTCGGCAACCGGGATTTGATAATAGTCCGGGTGAATTTCGCCGAACGGCAGGAAGCCGTGGCGGTTGCCGCCATAATCCACGAACGCCGCCTGCAGGGACGGCTCGACCCGGGTAACTTTTGCTAGATAAATGTTGCCCTTAAGGGTCTTTTTCGTCGACGTCTCGAAATCGAATTCTTCCAGGCGATTGCCTTTGACGACCGCCACCCGAGTTTCCTCCGGGTGCGCGGCGTCGATGAGCATGCGCGTGACCATGTAACCCCATCTCCATGGACAGGAGCCTCACCCGCGCGAACAACGGGCGCGATCCTGCCACTGGGTTGCGCGAAGCCCCCGGCGTCTGGCCACAATCGACCGCCATTACGCTTTCGCCAGCGGCAGGCTGCCGCGGCGACTGGTGGCGGAAATGAAACCATCACCGCAGCCTGAATTAGTCCTCAGGCGGCTTCGAGTTCCTCCAAGCCCGCATCGTCTAAGTGCCAGGAGATTCGGTCGTAACCCGGAGGCGCCGCTGTTGACCACTCTTGCCGCGCCCCTGCGCGGACTGCCAGCGACGGCACGCCATCCGGACGATCTCGCTTCCCCCGGCACCGGTCGCCTTCAATCATGAAGCCGACCCGACCACGGTATTCGCGATGGGGATATTATCCGCTGCAAGCGGCCAATGCCAGATTGAATATTGGCCGCCCGTCCCTGGGCGAGGGTAGGGGTGAGCCACGCCCACAACGGGCGCCCAAACTCAGACTCTTGTGGCCGGCGAAATTTGCCGATAGATTTCGCGCGCTGGATCAGAGTCAGACCGTAATGGCTTGAAATGAAAGCACGTGTCCCGGCGTTTGCCGGTCTTTTTCTGGGCCTAGTCTGGTGTGGCTTGGCGCTGGCGGCGCCACAGGCCGTGGGCGTCCGCGCCGCAGTGTCGGGCGATCACACGCGCTTTGTGATCGAACTGACCGAGAACGTTCCGTTCGAGCATTTCCTCCTGCCCGACCCCTACCGGGTGGTCATCGACCTCGCCGAGGTATCGTGGGCGCACGACAAAATGTCGCCGGTTCGCGCGGCCGGGGCGGTGGAAGGATACCGCTACGGGCTGTACCGCCCGGGCACTTCGCGCGTCGTGTTGGACCTGTCGCGGGCCATGGCCGTGGCCAGCGCCGCCTACATGGCCCCTGACAGAAGCAATGCTCAGTGGCGACTCGTCATCGACCTCAAGCCCGTGGAGCGGACTTCTTTCCTAGGCATGGTGCGCCGGTCCCGGCCCCAGGTCTCACCCCCCGTGGCGGCGGTGCCAAAGCCGGCCGACCGTCGCCGCCTCGTGGTCCTGGACCCGGGTCACGGCGGCATCGATCCCGGCACCACCGGCTCGACCGGCGTCCAGGAAAAGGACGTCACCCTGTGGCTCGCGCGTGAATTGCGTGATCGCCTCCAGGCGGGGGGACGCTACCGGGTGCTGCTCACCCGCGACGCCGATATATCCCTGTCCCTGGCCGACCGCGTGAACCACGCCCGCACCGCGGGCGCCGACCTGTTCCTTTCGCTTCACGCGGACAGCATCGCCGACGACAAGATTCATGGCGCCACGGTCTATACCCTGTCCGAAACCGCCTCCGACCGGGTGTCGGAGCTCCTGGCGGCAAAGGAAAACAAGTCGGACGTCATTGCCGGCCTCGACCTCAACGGCGAAAGCGACGAGGTCAGCGCCATCCTGATCGACCTGGCGCAGCGGGAAACCATGAACTCTTCCGCCCGCTTCGCCCGCCACTTGCTGGGGGAAATCGGCGAGCGTCTGAGCCAGCCGCGCCAGCCGCACCGCTTCGCCGGATTCCGCGTACTCAAGGCGCCGGACGTGCCCTCGGTGCTGCTGGAGTTCGGCTACATGTCGAACCGGCGCGACGAGGCCATGCTCACCTCGCCCAAGGGCCGCGCACGTCTGGTCGATGCGGTGGCGGCGGCTACCGACCGCTATTTCGCCGAGAATCGCGCCGCGAACCATCGCTGACGCCCCCCAGTCCGCCTCGCGCGGGGCATGAACGCCCGCGGCGTTCAAGCGGAACCGATCGGATACCGCCAAATTCATCTTTATTGACGGCTCGACCAGACTCCATCGCCTTAGCCTTGCCACATTTCACCGTAAAGTAACGGTACCGCATTTAAGTTCGTGATCCTGCCGCGAGCGGTCGGATTGGATCAGGTCGGACGTACCGTATGCTTCGATTCTTGCGTTGGATTGCCGTCCTGGTGGCGATTGTCTTCGCGGCCGGCGTTATCGCCATTGGCGGCGGGTCTTACGTGCTGTGGCAGTTCGGGCGCGACCTGCCCGACTACCAGCAACTGGCCAATTACCAGCCTCCGATCACCACGCGTGTCCACGCCGCCGACGGTCAATTGATCGCCGAATTCGCCCGCGAGCGGCGTCTGTTCGTCCCCGTCGCGGTGATGCCGAAATTGGTCATCAACGCCTTCCTCTCGGCGGAAGACAAGAATTTTTTCAACCATCCGGGGATCGACTGGATGGGGGTGACGCGCGCGATCGTGCAGAACATCGGCAACGTGGCGCAGAACCGCCGGCCGGCGGGCGCCTCGACCATCACCCAGCAGGTGGCCAAGAACTTCCTGCTCACCAACGAGGTTTCCTTCGAGCGCAAGGTCAAGGAAGCCATTCTCGCCTTCCGCATCGAGCGCGCCTTCACCAAGGAACAGATTCTCGAACTCTACATGAACCAGATTTATCTGGGGTCGAGCGCCTATGGCGTGGCGGCGGCGTCGCTGCGCTATTTCGACAAGTCGCTCGATCAACTCAGCCTGGCGGAGGCGGCCTACCTGGCCGCCCTGCCCAAGGCCCCCAACAATTATCATCCCATCCGTTCCGCCGACCGCGCCAAGGCGCGCCGCGACTGGGTGGTGGACCGCATGCGCGACGACGGCCATGTCACCGCCGCCGAGGCGGCGGAGGCGCAGGCCATGCCCATCGTCGCCAAGGGCCGGGCCGAGAACGAGGTCGCGCGCGCCGACTGGTTCGCCGAGGAAGTGCGCCGCCACCTCATGGAGCGTTACGGCGAGAAGTCGTTGTACGAAGGCGGCTTGAGCGTGCGCACCACCATGGACCCGCGCATGCAGCGCATCGGCGAGAAAGTGTTGCGCGAGGGCCTGATGGCCTTCGACCGCCGCCACGGCTGGCGCGGGCCGGCCGGCCGCCTTCCCGTCGACGCCAATTGGCGCCAGCGCCTGGCGGAACTGCCCGCGCCCGCGGGACTGCTGGAGAGTTGGCGGGTGGCGGTCATTCTCGCCACCGACAACGACAACGGACGCATCGGTTTTGCCGACGGTTTCGGTGGCCGCGTATCCGGCGCCGAATGGCGTTGGGCCCGCCGCCGCGGCGGCGACGCGAGCGAAGGCCCGGCGGTGGGCGATGTCGTCATCGTGGAACAGATACCCGGCGCGCCGGCCGGCAGTTTCGCCCTCCGCCAATTGCCGGAAGTGGGCGGCGCGCTGGTGGCGCTCGACCCGCATACCGGGCGCGTGCTGGCGCTGGTCGGCGGCTGGGATTTCGCCTCCAGCCAGTTCAACCGCGCCGTGCAGGCGGCGCGACAGCCCGGTTCGGCGTTCAAGCCTTTCGTTTACGCCGTCGCGCTCGACAACGGCTTCACGCCCTCGAGCCTCATTCTCGACGCGCCGTTCGTCATCGATCAGGGTCCGGGTCTCGGCAAGTGGAAGCCGAGCAATTACAGCAACGAATTCTACGGCCCCTCGACCTTGCGCGTCGGCGTCGAAAAATCGCGCAACCTGATGACCGTGCGCCTGGCGCAGGCCATCGGCATGGAGCGGGTGGTGGACTATGCGCGCCGCTTCGGCATCGTCGACGACATGCCGGCCAATCTGTCCATGGCGTTGGGCGCCGGCGAGACCACGTTGTTGCGCCTGACCACCGCCTATGCGGAGCTGGTGAATGGCGGCAAGCGCGTGTTCCCGAGCGTCATCGACCGCGTGCAGGACCGCACCGGCCGCACGGTCTTCCGCCATGACATGCGGCCTTGCCCCGAATGCTCGGTGGGAGAATGGCGGGTGCAGCCAGAGCCGCAGATTCCCGACTCGCGCGAGCAGGTGATCGATCCGGCCACCGCCTACCAGTTGGTGTCGATCCTGCAAGGCGTGGTCGACCGCGGCACCGGCGTCCGCGTCCGCGAGGTCGGCCGCCCCCTGGCGGGGAAGACCGGAACCACCAACGACAGCAATGACGCCTGGTTCGTCGGCTTCGCCCCCGATCTGGCGGTCGGCGTCTATGTGGGCTACGACAAGCCGAAGAGCCTCGGCGACAAGGAAACCGGCTCGTCGGTGGCGGTGCCCATATTCCGCGACTTCATGAAGGAAGCGCTGGAAGGCCAGCCGACGATTCCATTCCGGGTTCCGGGCGGCATTCGCCTGGTGCGCGTGCATGCCGAAACCGGATTGCTCGCCGTGCCTGGCGACAGCCCGGTGATCCTGGAGGCGTTCAAGCCCGGGACCGAGCCCACCATCGGCCAGCGCGCGGTTCTCGACGGCGGCGAGTCGATTGTCATCGAGCCCACCGGCGCCACCGCGTCTCCCGGCGGCAAGGGCGCCGTGCCGCCGCCGGTCGCCGGTTCCGCCAGCGGCCTTTACTAGGCCCGATCCCGCCCCTATTCTTGCGCCCCTTCGGTGATCGCGGGGACTGGGCGGATGCGCGGCGAAACCCAAGATTTGGTCGGCCAGATTCAGCAGTCGTTGGAACTGCTGAGGAGGCATCTTTGACTGGGATGTTGCGCGCCGGCGCCTAGGCGATCTCAACGCCAAGGCCGAATCCCCCGAATTGTGGGCCGACCCGGCGGCGGCGCAACGTCTCTTGCGCGAGCGCAATCGGCTGGCGCGGGCCATTGACGGCCAGGAGGCGCTTGAGCGCGAGCTCAAGGACCAGGTCGAGCTTATCGAACTCGGCGAAACGGAAAGCGACGCCGGCGTGGTGGCCGAGGCGGAAGCGGCCATCGGCGGCTTGCGCGATCGCGTCGCCCAGCGCCGCCTCGAGGCCTTGCTGTCGGGCGAGGCGGATTTCAACGACTCGTTCCTTGAAGTCCATGCCGGCGCCGGCGGCACCGAATCCCAGGACTGGGCGGAGATGCTGGCGCGCATGTACCTGCGCTGGGCGGAAGCGCACGGCTACAAGGTCGAATGGATCGAGGAAAGCCCGGGCGAGGAAGCCGGCGTCAAGTCCGTCACCCTGAAGATCATGGGCGAAAACGCCTATGGCTGGCTGAAGACGGAAAGCGGCGTGCATCGTCTGGTGCGCATCTCTCCCTTCGATGCCCAGAACCGCCGCCATACCAGTTTCGCGTCCGTCGGCGCCTATCCGGTGATCGACGACACCATCGCCGTCGACGTGCAGGACAAGGACCTGCGCATCGACACCTACCGCGCCTCCGGTGCCGGCGGCCAGCACGTCAACCGGACCGACAGCGCGGTTCGCATCACCCACATTCCCACCAACATCGTCGTCCAGTGCCAGAGCGACCGCAGCCAGCACCGCAACCGCGCCTCGGCCATGCAAATGCTGCGGGCGCGGATCTACGAAATGGAATTGCGCAAACGCGACGCCCAGCGTCAGGCGCTTCACGATTCAAAAACCGAGATCGGCTGGGGCCACCAGATCCGCTCCTATGTCCTTCAGCCCTATCAGATGGTGAAGGACTTGCGCACCGGCATTGAAAAGGGCAACGCCCAGGCGGTGCTCGACGGCGACCTCGATGCCTTCATGGCCGCGATGCTGGAGCAGCGCGCTGGCGGGGCCGCCCCCACGGCGTCAGCGGCCAAATCGGTCTAGTACCGACTGTCGCGGAAGGGTGAGTCACCCCCACGCTGCAAACCGCTTCGCGATTTGCGCCTCCCCCATCGAGGGGGAGGGGGCAATCTGTTGGCCGCATTCAACATTCCCTCCCCCTTGTGGGGGAGGGCAAGGGTGGGGGGTGTGCCACGCATTTCTGATTCCCGGTGCTAGAAGGCTGCCGGAAAACCTCGCAACCGTCATTGCGAGGCGGCCCCTTCGACGCGCGCCTAGCCCTGAGAGTTTGTGAATGTATTCGAATTTCCGCGTTTTCGAGGTTCGTAAGTGCTTGATTTGATTCATGTCGAAAAGCGCCGGAATCGAAAGATTCACAAGCTCTGAGGAGCCGCCACCAGGCGGCGTCTCGAAGGGGC
>CAZIVY010000064.1:0-2359 GCA_964542505.1 uncultured Rhodospirillaceae bacterium | reverse complement strand
AGGAAGCGACCCTGAAGCGCCTGCGCCGGCGCGGCAAGTCGGTGGCGCTCGAATCCGCGAATCCAGCCTTCGAGACCCGAATTTTTGGCCCCGACCGGGTCAAGATTCAGGGCCGGCTTGTAGGTCTGTTTCGCCGCTATTAGAGCAGCATCCGCTCAATTGGAATCGCTTTCAGCAATCCAATGAGCGGATAAGGCTGCTCTATCGGTTTGAAAGCTAGAGCAACATCCAGTTAGATTGGACCGGATGGTTCAATCTAACTGGATGTTGCTCTAGGCGGCGGAGCGGCACGACCCCCGGCGGCGGGCCGGGGACGCGGAATCACCCACGGCCGGTTCCCGCGCCCGTCGTTGACGCGGGCGACGCTGATCTTTCCTTCCTCCAGCCACAGCGCGTGCGCCCCGTGGCGCCAAAGATCGAAGCGGTCGATGACCACCCGCGCGTGCGCGCAACGCTGGCGGATGGGAAAGGCGGCGATGACCACGTCGGCGCCACGGCAATCCGCGTCCAGCGTTTCCGCGCGTAGCGGCAAGGCAACCACCAAACCCTCGGCGCGGTAGATGCAGCCGGCGCCGTCGCAGCGCAGCCGGCCGTCGCGGCTGGCGCCCATGCGCGGCCATGGCAGGCGCTCGCCGAGGCCGCTCCGCCGCAGCCAGGATTCGATCGCCAAATTGTCGCTGCCGCGCACGTAAAGTCCGCTTTCGCCGCGCACCGCCAGCGTCTGCCCCTGGCGATCGACAAGAATGTGCGGCGCGGAACCGAGCCAGGGCGTTACCGCGCCGAGCGCGATGGCGGCGATCCCCAGCCGCCGCCATTTTTGCCGCCACAGGCAAAGCCACAATCCCCCGGCCGTCATCAGGGCCAGCCCCCCCAAGGGCATGGCCGGCACCGGGATAACCGCGCCGGGCCAGGCGGCGACGGTCGCGGCCACCCAGATGACGCCGTCGACGCCGGCGCCCATGGGCGTCAGCGCCAGGCCATCGAGACCGAAGGGCATGAGGGCGAACGCCGCCACCGCCCACGGCATGACCCACAACGAGGTGAGCGGCACCGCCACCAGATTGGCCACCAGGGCGAAATCGACGAAGCGGTTGAAGTGGTAGGCGGCGAACGGCGCGGTCGCCAGTCCCGCGACCAAGGTTGTCAGCGCCGTCAGGGCCACATAGGCGGCGGCGCGAAGCGGCAATCCGGCGTTGGCGCGCCACGCGGTGAGCCGCGGCTGCAGCGCCTCGAAGGCGGCGATCAAGGCCACCACGGCGGCGAACGACATCTGGAATCCGGCGTCGAGCAGGCTTTCGGGACTAAGCGCCAGCACCGCCAGCGCCGCCCACGCCACCGTCCGCATCGACAACGCCTGGCGATCGACAAGGACGGCGACGAGAACGAACGCCGTCATGACGAAGGAGCGCTGCGTCGCCACCGCCGAGCCGGACAACTGGAGATAGGCGAAGGCCCCCGCCAGCGCCGCCAGCGCCGACCATTTCTTGATCGGGAAACGCAGCGCCACCGGCTCGATGAGCGCCAGGCTGGCGCGAACCGCGGCGAAAATCACCCCGGCGACCAGCGCCAGATGCAGCCCCGAGATCGACAGCAAATGCGACAGCCCTGAATCGCGGAACGCGGTCTCGACCGATTCCGGAATCGCGGCCCGCTCGCCGGTCATCAGCGCCGCCGCCACGGCGCCGCTCGCTCCCGGCAGCGCATCGAGGATGCGCCGGGTCATCTGCTGGCGCGCGCCCGCAAGCCAAATGCGGTAGCGCTCCACCCAACCCTCGTCGATGCCGCCGCCGTCCTCGAGCTTGCGCAGGCCGCCACGGGCATAACCCACCGCCCCCAGTTCCTTGAACCAGGCGGCGCGGGCAAAGTCATAGGCGCCAGGCGCCGCCGGCGCCGGCGGCGGCATCAGCCCCGCTTGGACCGCGACGCGCTCGCCTGGCGTCAACGCGAACGGCGGCGGCGGCAGGCTGACGCGCACGCGCGTGGGCGTCGCCTCGGGCGCCAGCGCCGCGATCTCGAGGCGGTCGAGGGTCAGCCGCCAGCGCTTATCGCCCGGTTCCACCTGCACGATGCGCCCGGTCACCGCCGTCGATCCGATGCGCCGCTCGAGTACCGGCGCGCCGAGAAGCGACGCCCGCCACGCCGCCAGCGCGAAGCCGCACCCCGCCGCCACCAGCGCGATGCCCGCCAGCGCCGCCCATGGACGCCGGCGCCCTGCCCATGCCAGCGCCAAGGCGGGAAGCGCCAGCATCATGCCCCATCCCGGCCAGGGCTCCGACGGCCAGGCGAAATAGGCGCCGATGCCAAGTGAGAAAGCCACCGGCAGCCACAGCGCCCAGCGCTCGCCCTCGGCGCCGAAATG
>CAZIVY010000063.1:0-4673 GCA_964542505.1 uncultured Rhodospirillaceae bacterium | reverse complement strand
CGAAGCTTTCCTCGGTCATCACGCGCATGGAATGATCCACGTCCACCAGCACCTGCGGCGCCATGTAGGCGCCGGCGGGCTGGTCGGCGGGAAAGCGCTTCGGATCGATCAGCGCGCGCGCGCCCTGGCGCACGGCGTCGGCGATCTGCCCGCGCACGAAATTGGCGGCGGTGGCGCGCACCAGGGGCCCCAGCGTCGTTTCCGGCCGCAGCGGGTTGCCGAGCTTGTAGGCGGCGGTCAGTTCGACGAAGCCGTCGACGAAGCGGTCGTAGATCGCTTCATGGGCGTAGATACGCTCGATGCCGCAGCAGCTTTGGCCGGAGTTGAAGAAGCTGCCGTCCACCAGGTTCTCTACCGCGTGGCCCAAATCGGCGTCGGGGCGCACATAGGCGGGGTCCTTGCCGCCCAGTTCCAGGCCGCTGGCGGTGAACCCGCCGGCCGTGGCGCGCACGACCTCATGGCCCCCCGCCACCGAGCCGGTAAAGGCGACGAAGCCGATTTCGGGCGCCGCCATCAGTTTCCCGGCGTCGGCGTGGGAAAGGTGCAGCGCCGTGAACAGGCCGTCGGGCACGCCGGCTCTGGCGAAACCCTCGGCGAAGCGTTCGGCGACCAGCGGCGTCTGCGCCGAATGTTTCAGGATCACCGCGTTGCCGGCAAGGAGAGCCGGCACCACGGCGTTGACGGCGGTCAGATAGGGATAGTTCCACGGCGCGATGATAAAGACGACGCCCAGCGGTTCGTGGCGAATGAAACGGGTGAAGCCTTGGCGGGGATTCGTCTTCAGGTCGGCGAGCGCCGATGGCGCCAGCCCGATCATGGCGCGGGCGCGCTCCGCCAGGCCGTTCACCTCGCCCGGCGTGTAGCGCAGCGGGCGGCCCATCTGCCAGGTCAGTTCCTCGGCGATCTCGTCCTTGCGCGCCTGCATCGCCTCGACAAAGCGGGCGCAAACGGCGGCGCGGTCGGGCACCGGCATCAGGCGCCAGGCGCGCTGGGCGATGGCGGCGGCCTCGACCGCGGCGGCGATGTCTTGGCCTGAGGCCAATTGGCGCTCGGCATAGACGCTCCCATCAACGGGAGATATGACCTTGATCGTCGCCATCAGATGATCTCGAAATAGCGGTCGAGTTCCCAGTCGGAGATGTGCTTGCGGTGCTCGCGCTCCTCCCATTCGCGCGTCGCCGCGTAGTGATCGACAAAGGCGCCGCCGAAGAGCTCTCGCGCCGCCTCCGAGGCGCGGAAGCGGCCCGCCGCGTCCATGAGCGTGCGCGGCAGGTCGCGGGAACTCGGATGCGTCATGGCATAAGAGTTCCCGGTCACCGGATCGCCCAGGCGGAGCTTGTGCTCGATGCCCCAGAGTCCGGCGCCCAGCGCGGCGGCGAGCGCCAGATAAGGATTGCCGTCGGCGGCGGCGACGCGGTACTCGACCCGGGTCGACTTTTCGGAACCGGGAATGACGCGCAGCGCCGTGGTGCGGTTCTCCACCCCCCAAGTGGCCGAGGTGGGCGCCCAAAACCCCGGAATCAAGCGGCGGAAGGAATTGACCGTGGGCGCCACCATGGCCAGCAATTCCGGCATCAGGGCCTGCTGGCCGGCGACAAAGGCCTGCATGGTCGGGCTCATGCGGTGGGGCTGGCCGGGGTCGAAAAACGCCGACACCGGCTTGTCGCCGCCGCGCCACAGCGACAGGTGCATGTGGCCGCCGCAGCCGGGCCAGTCCTTCGACCACTTGGCCATGAAGGTGACCATCCAATCGCGGCGCTGGGCCAGCACCTTGATGAAGGTCCTGAACAGCGCCGCCTTGTCGGCGGCGGCGATGCCGGTGGAGACGCGCAACGCCGCTTCCTGCACGCCCGCTCCGGTTTCGGTGTGCAGGCCCTCGATGCTGAAATCCATTTTTTCGCCGAGATCGAGAACGTCGCGGTACCACTCGGCGAAGACGGAATTGCGCAACACCGAATAGCCGAAATAACCGGGGGATACCGGGGTCAGGTTCCTGTAGTTCTTGGCGCGCACGGATTGGGGCGTCTCGGCGAAGACGAAGAACTCGTACTCGAAGCCGCATTTGAGCTCGAAGCCCATTTTCCCGGCGCGGGCCAGCACGCGCCGCAGCACGCCGCGCGGGCAGATTTCCTCGGCCCTGTCGGTAAACTCGCAGAGGAAAAAAAGCCCGCCGGGTTCCCCCGCTTTTCCGGGTTCCATGGACAGCTCGCGGCAGGTGTCGGGAACGACGCGGACCGGCGCGTCGGGATAGGCGGTATGCCAGCCGGTATAGGTGACGTTGTCGTAAAGCTGGTCGTTCGAATCCCAGCCCAGCACCACATCGCAGAATCCGAGGCCGCCATCGAGGGCGCTGAAGAACTTTTCCACATGCAGGTATTTGCCGCGCAGGACCCCGTCCACGTCGTGCACGCCGACCTTGACGTGGCTCAAGTTGCGCTCGCGCACGATCTTGCGTGCGTCGTCGGCGGTTTTGACTTCCCGCGGCAGCATGCTTTCCTCCCGAGGCCGGTGTCGATCGGCCGCCACTATAGCGGGACAGGCGGGGCCAAGGTACCGGGGACGCGCGGCCCGGCCCTCCACGCGCGCACCCCAAGGTTGCTGGCGGCGGGCGTAACTGTCATGATCGTGTTTCCGCCGCGCGCCGGTTGACCCGGAACTTGCGGCGGGCCGATGACCCCAAATGGGGCCAACAAATTTTTGGGTTGGGGAAGGACGCGGCGGCGGCTTCGCCATGCGGCGGTTTCAGCCCTTGCTGCACCTTGTGGCGCCGTTCGCCTTGTTGGCGGCGGTGCTGGCGTTGCGCGTCGCCGACCCCGGCGAGGTGCTGGGCGAACTGCGCCTGAAAGTCTTCGACTATTACCAGCGCCTGGCGCCGCGAATTTACGAACCGGCGGCGGTGCGCATCGTCGCCATCGACGAGTCGAGCCTGGCCAAGTTCGGACAGTGGCCGTGGCCGCGCACGCGGCTGGCCGATCTGTTGGATCGCCTCGCCGATGCCGGCGCGGCGGCGGTCGCCCTCGATATCGTGCTCGCCGAACCCGACCGCACGTCGCCGGCGCGGGTGGTTCCGCTCTGGGGCGATGGCCCCGGCCTGCGGGCGGTGCGCGAGGCGCTGGCGCTGCTCCCCGATCACGACGCGCGGCTGGCGCAGGCGCTGGGACGCGCGCCCGCCGTCACCGGCTTCGCCCTCACCGCCGCGCCGTCCGGGGCCATGCCGAGGGCGACGGGATCGTTCGCCTTCGCCGGGGAAAATCCCTCGCCCTTCGCGCCGGCCTTTGGCGGCGCCGTGCCGAGCCTCCCCGAACTGGAAGCCGCCGCCGCTGGCAATGGCGGCCTCAACCACCTGCCGGATCCGGATGGCGTGGTGCGGCGTGTGCCGCTGGTGCTAAGCGTCGGGGACCGGCTGTTCCCGTCATTGGCGCTGGAAGCCTTGCGCGCGGCGCAAGGGGCGCGCACGACGACGGTCAAGACCGTCGGCGGCCATGGCGAATTCGCGTTCGGCGCGGCCAACGGCATCGTCAGCGTCAAGATCGGGCAGTACGTGGCGCCCACCGACCGCGAGGGGCGGCTGTGGCTCTACCCCACGCTCTACGAGTCGCAGCGCTTCCTGCCGGCGTGGCGGATTCTGGCCGGCGACTTCGACCCCGCTTTGGTCGAGGGCCATATCGTGCTCGTCGGCACCACCGCGGCGGGGCTCGGCGATGTGGTGGCCAGCCCGCTTTCGCCGGCGCAGGCCAGCGTCGAGATCCATGCCCAGGCGGTGGAGCAAATCGTGCTCGGGCAGTTCCTGCTGCGCCCGGATTGGGCGGAGGGGGCGGAGCTGGTCTTCATTTTCGCGGTCGGCGTCGGGCTGATCGGGCTTCTGCACCTGGCCGGCGCGCTCTGGTGCGCCATCGCCGGCGGGACGGCGGCGGTGGCGGTGATAGCGCTTTCGCTGTGGTTTTTCGCCCGCTGGCAGTGGCTGCTCGATCCGGTGACGCCCTCGCTCGCGGTGCTGGTGGTCTATCTCAGCGCCTCGCTGCTGAAGTTCCTGCGCGAGGAGGCGGAGAAGTCGCGCGTCCGCAACGCCTTCGCCCACTATCTGTCGCCGGCCATGGTGGCCGAACTGGTCAAGGACCCGAGCAAGCTCAAGCTCGGCGGCGAACTCCGCACGATGACGGTGATGTTCTGCGACGTGCGCGGATTCACCCAGATTTCGGAGCGCTACAAGACCGACCCCGTCGGGCTGACGCGCCTGGTGGAACGCTTCAACACGGCCATGAGCCGCGTCATCCTCGAGCGCGGCGGCACCATCGACAAATACATCGGCGATTGCATCATGTCGTTCTGGAACGCCCCCTTGCGCGACGAGGGGCACGCGCTCCACGCCGCGGAAGCGGCGCTCGGCATGCTGACCGCGCTGGAAAAACTCAACAACGAGTTGCGCGCCGAGGCGTCATCGCGCGCCGGCGGCGGGGCGGCCAATTACACGCTCGCCAAGCGGATGAGCGAAGGCGTCAGCGCCCCGCCCGACGCGGCGCGGGCCTTCGCGCTGTTCCGCGAGGACGCGGAAGCGGGCTATGTCAACGCCCAATACAATCTGGGCAAGGCCTATCGCGACGGCGCCGGCGTGGCCGCCGACGCCGCCGAGGCGGCGCGCTGGTTCCGCCTCGCCGCCGAGCAGGGGCACGCGC
>CAZIVY010000062.1:0-1787 GCA_964542505.1 uncultured Rhodospirillaceae bacterium | reverse complement strand
GACGGCGGAGGCGGTGTTCGCCACCTTCACCGAACTCGCCCGTCAGTGGTCGGTCGCCGCGCTCATCGCCACCCACAACACCGAGCTGGCGCGGCGCATGGACCGGGTGCTCACCTTGACCGATGGCGGGGTCCACGAGACCTGAGCGTCATGGCAATATCTAGCGTGCGTTCAATGTTTGTTCGCCAACATCCGGGATTCGGCCCTTTTACGTTCTGCCACCGCTGAATTGACGGCGCTTGCCGGCGGCGGGTATGTGCTAATCGCACCATTTGATCAGGATCAACGCGCGCGCGCCCCGCTAGGCCCATGATCCCGCCACGCGCCCGGACATGCAGCCGGGCGGCGCAACGAAGGGGATCATGACCATGTCACGCAATCGCCTAGTCCTTGGAACAAGCGCGCTGGCGTTCGCGCTTGCCGCTGGAGCCGCCACGGGCGTTCCGTCGCTGGCGGCGGAGCAGCATTCGGCGACCACCGCGCGGGCGTCGACGGCGCCCAGCATCGTGCGCGCGCCGACGGATGTGCCGCCGGCCATCACGCGCACCCAGCCCGCCACGGTCAAGGTGGAGTTGTCGACCATCGAGAAAGTGGCGCGTCTCGCCGACGGCGCGACGTTCCGCTATTGGACTTTCGATGGCCAGGTGCCGGGACCGATGGTGCGCGTCCGCGTCGGCGACACGGTGATGGTGACGCTGAAGAACGCGGCGGATTCGTGGATGAACCACAATGTGGACTTTCATGCCGTGACCGGTCCGGGCGGCGGCGGCGTCGCCACCATGGCCGAGCCCGGGCAGACGAAGGGCTTCACCTTCAAGGCCCTCAATCCAGGTCTCTATGTCTATCATTGCGCGACGCCGGTGCACGCCCAGCACGTCGCCAACGGGATGTACGGCTTGATCCTGGTCGAGCCGGCGAAGGGACTGCCGAAGGTCGACCGGGAATTCTACGTCATGCAGGGCGAAATCTATACCGAGGAGCCCTTCGGCACGGAAGGCGAACTCAACCTCAGCCACCAGAAGCTCATCGACGAGCGGCCCGAATTCTATGTCTTCAACGGTGCCGTCGGCGGCCTGACGGTCGAGAAACCGCTGACCGCCAAGGTGGGCGAAACCGTGCGCATCTATTTCGGCGTCGGCGGCCCCAACAAGACCTCGTCGTTCCACGTCATCGGCGAGATCTTCGACAAGGTCTACAACATGGCGTCGCTGTCCTCGCCGCCCTCGACCGACGTGCAGACCGTCACCGTGGCCCCCGGCGGCGCGACGGTGGTCGACATTAAGCTCGAGGTTCCGGGCACGTACTTGCTGGTGGACCACGCCTTGAGCCGCATCGAGCGCGGCTTGCTAGGGTTCCTCAAGGTCGATGGACCCGCCAACCCGGCGGTGTTCAACGACGCCCTTCCGTCGAATTGATCGACCCGGCCGGCGGATCGTTCGGGGTCCGCCGGCCGTTCGGGCCTTCGAGACGCCTGCAGCGCAGGCTTCCCGGGCCGAACGGGCACTACAGCGCCGTTCGTCGTGAGCGCGCGCCCTGATCTCCGCCAGGGTGCGCGTCTCGAACCACTAACGGCGCGATCCAACTCCTGATCGGACTCCGCGCCAGGACTCGCCCCGCGCGCAGATTTGGCTCTAAGCCGGCCCCGGTTCGGCTATAACTACGCGCCATGCCGCACGCCGAATACGTCCATCTGCGCGTCCACACCGCCTATTCGCTGTCGGAAGGGGCGATCCAGATCAAGCCGCTGGCGGACCTCTGCCGCGCCCAGCGCATGCCGGCGGTGGCGA
>CAZIVY010000061.1:0-3751 GCA_964542505.1 uncultured Rhodospirillaceae bacterium | reverse complement strand
GGCGTTAGGCATTTTATTCCGGTGTGCGCCCGTAGCTCAGCTGGATAGAGCACTAGACTTCGAATCTAGGGGTCGGAGGTTCGAATCCTTCCGGGCGCGCCAATTCCCGCCGCCACGCGCGGCCACTCCGCTCAGAGGATCTCGAGCACCTTTTTCGGCGGCCGGCAAAGCGCGGCGCGGCTCCCCTTGTCGTCCTCGACGACGATGATCGGGCGCTCGAGCAGCAGCGGATTGCCGGCCAGCGCGGTCACCAACTGCCCGCGCGTGAGTTGCGCGTTGGCCAGCCCCAGCGCCCGGTAGAGCGGATCGTCGAGCCGCATGATCGCCCGCGGCTCGCGGCCCATGAGCGCCAGCAGGTGCTCGATCTCGGCCGCCGCCGGCGGGTGCGCCAGATAATCCACCACCCGTGGCGAAATGCCTCGATCCTGCAACAATTTAAGGGCCGCCCGCGATTTCGAGCAACGGGGGTTGAAATAGATCGTGACTTGCATGACGCGCGCGCCTGATCCGAGCCTTCCAGTTCGCCGCCAGCATAACCACCGTGGCCGGCGGCCGGCAAGGCGGCATGCCTTGCCCGGCGCCTGCTTAAGTTACCGGAAGTGCGTTGACAGAAAGCGAATCGCGCCGATAATTCAACCTTCTCGCCGCGGCGTCGGGCATTGACGCCCTTGCCCGGCGGCAGCGGAGAGAAGCCGTGATTAGCGCCATCCTGCCGACCTACGCGCGGGCCGACGTCGCATTCGAGCGCGGGCTAGGGCCGCATCTTTTCGCCACCGACGGGCGCCGTTACCTGGATTTCGCTTCCGGCGTGGCGGTGACGGCGCTCGGCCACGCGCACCCGCATTTGGTGGCGGCTTTGTGCGGCCAGGCGGGCAGGCTCTGGCACTGCTCGAATCTTTTCCGCATTCCGGGTCAGGAACGCCTGGCCCAGCGCCTGGTAAAGGCGACCTTCGCCGACACGGTGTTCTTCGCCAATTCCGGCGCCGAGGCGGTGGAATGCGGGTTGAAGATGGTGCGCCGCTATTTCGACGCCGCCGGTCAGCCTGACCGCTACCGCGTCATCACTTTCGCCGGCGCGTTTCACGGCCGCACTCTGGCGACCATCGCCGCCGGCGGAAACCCGAAGCATCTCGACGGCTTCGATCCGCCCTTGGACGGGTTCGACCAGGCGCCGTTCGGCGACCTGGAAGCGGTCAAGCGCGCCATCGGGCCGCGGACCGCCGCCATCCTGATCGAGCCGGTGCAGGGCGAAAGCGGCGTGCGGGTGGCGGCGCCGGAATTCCTGCGCGCTCTGCGCCAGCTTTGCGACCAGCACGGCCTGCTGTTCTTTCTCGATGAAGTGCAGACCGGCATGGGCCGCACCGGCACGCTGTTCGCCCATGACGCGGTGGACGCGGCCCCCGACATCATGGCGGTGGCCAAGGGCATTGGCGGCGGCTTCCCGCTCGGCGCCTGCCTGGCCACCGAACGCGCCGCCAGCGGCCTGACCGCGGGCACCCACGGATCGACCTTCGGCGGCAACCCGCTTGCGGTCGCGGTCGGCAACGCCGTCCTCGACGTCATCCTCGCCGACGGCTTTCTTGACCGCGTGCGCCAAAGCGCCAGCCATTTGCGTCAGCAACTTTCGATGATCGCCGACCGCTATTCGAAGGTGGTCGAGGAGGTGCGCGGCGTCGGGCTGCTGCTCGGCCTCAAATGCCGGGCCGCGAACGGCGACGTCGCGGCGTCGTTTCGCCGCCACGGCCTCCTGACCGCGCTGGCGGGCGACAATGTGGTGCGTCTGTTGCCGCCGCTGATCATAGGCGAGGCGGAAATCGCCGAAGCCACGGGCATGATCGAGGGCGGGCTTCGGGAGCTTGCGCCATGAAGGCGCGCGCGAATGATCGCGCCGTGAGCGCTCGCGCGAATGATCGCGCGGGGAAGGCGCGCGCGAAAAAATCGCCGGCAGGCGCAAGAGCGAAAAAAGCTCCGGCCCCGCCCCGGCACTTCCTCGATTTGGCGGCGCTGGATACGGCCTCGCTCCGCGACGCGCTCGCCCGCGCCGGCGTCTTCAAGCGCGCCCGCGGGCACGGCCGGCCGCTCGCCGGCAAGGTGCTGGCGATGCTGTTCGAGAAGCCCTCGACCCGCACCCGCGTTTCTTTCGACGTGGCCATGCGCCAGCTCGGCGGCGACACGGTGGTCATGCAGGCCGGCGAACTTCAACTGGGGCGCGGCGAGACCATCGCCGACACCGCGCGCGTCCTCTCGCGCTATGTGGACGCGATCATGCTGCGCACCGCGGCGGTGGCGACACTGGCCGAACTGGCGGCCCACGCCAGCGTGCCGGTGATCAACGGCCTGACCGATCTAAGCCACCCCTGCCAGCTCATGGCCGACGTCATGACCTTCGAGGAGCGGAAGGGGCCGATCGCCGGGCGCACCGTGGCCTGGTGCGGCGATGGCAATAACATGGCGAACACCTGGATCGAGGCGGCGGCGCGTTTCGACTTCGACTTGCGCCTCGCCTGCCCGCCCGAGCTGCGCCCGTCGGCCAAGGCCTTGGCGTGGGCGCGCGCTCACGGCGGGCGCGTGCTGCTCGCCGAAACGCCCGAACAGGCCGTGGCCGGCGCCGACCTGGTGGTCACCGATTGCTGGGTGTCCATGGGTTCGAAGGCGGGCAATCGTCACAAACTGCTGCGGCCCTATCAGGTCAACGGGGCGCTGATGGCGAAGGCAAGTCCGGACGCCATCTTCATGCACTGCCTGCCGGCGCACCGGGGCCAGGAAGTCACCGCCGAGGTGATCGATGGCCCGCGGTCGGTGGTGTTCGACGAGGCGGAGAACCGGCTGCATGCGCAGAAAGGCATTCTCGCATGGTGCCTCGACGCCTGACGCCCGGGCGCACCGACGACATGGTGCTGCCGTTCCAGGTGGAAAGCTCGGCGTTGCGCGGCCGGCTGGTGCGCTTGGGCGCCGCCGCCGAGGGTATTCTGCGCCCGCACGATTATCCCGCCGAGGTTCTGACGCTCCTCGGCGAGGGCCTGGCCCTCACCAGCGTGCTCGCCAGCGCGCTGAAGTTCGACGGCACCTTCACCCTGCAGACGCGGGGCGATGGCCCGGTGTCGATGCTGGCGGTGGACTACCGTTCCAATGGCCGCTTGCGCGCCTATGCGAGTATCGACCGCGCCGGTTTGGCGGCGCTGAACGCCGAACCAAAGGCCCCGGTGCCGCGGCTGCTGGGCGCCGGTCATCTCGCCTTCACCGTCGATCAAGGCGACGGCGCCGACCGCTATCAGGGCATTGTCGAGCTCTCCGGCGCCACCCTTGCCGATTGCGCCCACACCTATTTCCAGCAGTCGGAGCAGATCGGCGCCGGCATTTGCCTGGCGGCGGGCCAGATCGCCGCCGCCGCCGCCGGCGCGACCTGGCGAGCCGCGGCGCTGATGATTCAAAGGCTGCCGCCGGCAAGCGCGGCCGTCGAGGACGAGGGAGCGGACGACAACTGGCGCCGCGCCATGGCGCTGCTCGGCAGCGTGACGCGCGACGAGCTTCTCGACCCGGACGTGCTGCCCAACAACCTGCTCTACCGCCTGTTTCACGAAGAAGGCGTGCGCGTGTGGCGGGCCAAGCCGCTGGACGCCGGTTGCACCTGTTCGCGCCAGCGCGTGCGCCGGCTGCTGCGCTCTTTTCCGCGCGCCGAGCTTGACGCCATGGTGGTGGAGGGGCGCATTACCGCCACCTGCGAGTTCTGCACGGCGGTATACGATTTCGA
>CAZIVY010000060.1:0-7084 GCA_964542505.1 uncultured Rhodospirillaceae bacterium | reverse complement strand
GTTCTCAGCCGCCGGAATTGACCGCGTCCTTGAGGCCCTTGCCGGCCTTGAACTTGGGTTGCTTCGACGCCGGAATCTGGATTTTCTCGCCGGTGCGCGGGTTGCGCCCTTCGCTTGCCTTGCGCTGCGTCACGTGGAACGTGCCGAAGCCCACCAGGCGCACTTCCTCGCCGTTCTTCAGCGCCGTGGTGATGCAATCGAAAATGGCGTCCGTGGCCTTGATGGCGTCGCCTTTCGCCAAACCGGCAACCTCGGAAATCCTGTCGCTAAGTTCGTTCTTGTTCACCTGGGAAGATCCTCTCGGCGTGGGGAAATGGCGGGCGCCTTGCTCGCCCGTGGATGGTCCGGATTCGCCGTGGCGGCGCCCGGACCGCAGCGGCGGCGGAGTCTAACCAAGCGCCTTCGGAGCGTCAAAGAAAAAACCCCGGCGCTGTAGCGCTGGGGTTTATGGCTGTCGGACGCGCCGCTGCGTTCAATGTGTCACCACCGCGTCGCTATCCGGCTTCGGCGTTGCCGTCTTGGCGATGTCCTCGTCCGGCTCCGTCCACTCGATCGGCGTCAGCTCGCGCTCCAACGCGTGGCGCAGGACTTCGTCGCACGTGGCCACCGGAATGATGTTGAGGTTGCGTTTGACGTTGTCGGGAATTTCCGCCAGGTCCTTTTCGTTGTCCTTCGGGATCAGCACCGTCTTCAGCCCGCCGCGGTGCGCCGCCAGGAGCTTTTCCTTCAATCCGCCGATCGGCAACACGCGGCCGCGCAAGGTGATTTCGCCGGTCATGGCGATGTCCTTGCGCACCGGGATCTGCGTCAACACCGAGACGATCGAGGTGACCATCGCCACCCCCGCCGACGGCCCGTCCTTGGGCGTCGCCCCTTCCGGCACGTGAATGTGGATGTCGCGCTTTTCGAAAAGCGGCGGCTTCACCCCGAACCTGACGGCCTGCGCGCGCACATAGGACTTCGCCGCCTGCACGGATTCCTGCATGACGTCGCCGAGCTTGCCAGTGATCTGCATCTTGCCCTTGCCCGGCAACATGACCGCTTCGATCGTCAGCAGCTCGCCGCCGACCTCCGTCCACGCCAGTCCGGTGGTGACGCCGACAAGATTCTCCGTCTCCACCTCGCCGAAGCGGAAGCGGCGCACGCCGGCGTATTTTTCCAGATTGCGCCGGCTGACGGCGATCTTGGCGCGTCCCTTGGAGAGGATTTTCTTCACCGCCTTGCGCGCCAGATTGGCCAGCTCGCGCTCCAGGTTGCGCACCCCGGCCTCGCGCGTGTAGTAGCGGATCAGGTCGCGCAGCGCGTCCTCGGAAATTTCCCACTCGTCCTTCTTCAAGCCGCTGGCGGCCAGTTGCTTATCGATGAGATGGCGCCGCGCGATTCCCACCTTCTCGTCCTCGGTGTAACCGGACAGCCGGATGACTTCCATGCGGTCGAGCAGCGGCGGCGGAATGCGGAGCGTGTTGGCCGTGCAAACGAACATCACGTCCGACAGGTCGTAATCGACCTCCAGATAGTGGTCGTTGAAGGACGAATTCTGCTCCGGGTCCAGCACCTCCAGCAGCGCCGACGACGGATCGCCGCGGAAGTCGGCGCCCATCTTGTCCACCTCGTCCAGCAGGAACAGCGGGTTCGAGGTTTTCGCCTTCTTCATCGACTGCAGGATCTTGCCCGGCATGGAGCCGATATAGGTGCGCCGGTGGCCGCGGATTTCGGCCTCGTCGCGCACGCCGCCCAGCGACATGCGGATGAAATTCCGCCCGGTGGCGCGCGCGATCGACTTGCCAAGCGAGGTCTTGCCCACGCCCGGCGCGCCCACCAGGCACAGGATCGGCCCCTTCAGCTTGTTGATGCGCTGCTGCACCGCCAGATATTCGAGAATGCGCTCCTTGACCTTCTCCAGCCCGTAATGGTCGTCGTTCAAGATCTTTTCCGCGTGGCGGATGTCTTTCTTGATCTTCGAGCGCTTGCCCCAGGGCAGCGTCAGCATCCAGTCGAGGTAGTTGCGCACCACCGTCGCCTCGGCCGACATCGGGCTCATGGTCTTCAGCTTCTTGACCTCGGCGACGGCCTTTTCGCGCGCTTCCTTGGTCAGCTTGGTCTTCTTGATCCGGTCCTCGAGTTCGGCGACCTCGTCGCGGCCTTCCTCGCCCTCGCCCAATTCCTTCTGGATCGCCTTGAGCTGTTCGTTGAGGTAGTACTCGCGCTGCGTCTTCTCCATCTGCCGCTTGACGCGGCTGCGGATCTTTTTCTCGACCTGCAGGACGCCGATCTCGCTTTCCATCATGCCGTAGACGCGTTCCAGCCGCTCGGCGATGCTATCGAGTTCCAGCAGCTCCTGCTTCTCGGCCAGCTTCACCGTCAGGTGCGACGCCACCGTGTCGGCGAGCTTCGAGGGATCGTCGATCTGATTGAGCGACACCAGCACTTCGGGCGGGATCTTGCGGTTCAGCTTCACGTATTGCTCGAACTGCGAAATCACCGAGCGCGTCAGCGCCTCGAGCTCGCGCGGCTCGCCTTGGCGCTCCGGCAGCGTCACCGCCTGGGCCTGGAAGAAATCGGCGTTTTCCGTGTAGCCGGTGATGCGGGCGCGCGTGTTGCCTTCCACCAGCACCTTCACCGTGCCGTCGGGCAGCTTCAGCAATTGCAGCACCGAGGCCACCGTGCCGACGCGGTGGATGTCCTCCACGGTCGGGTTGTCCTGGCTGGCGTTCTTTTGCGCCACCAGAAGGATTTGCTTGTCGTCCTTCATCACGTCCTCGAGCGCGCGCACCGACTTCTCGCGCCCGACGAACAGCGGCACGATCATGTGCGGGAAGACGACGATGTCCCGCAGCGGCAGGACCGGGAATACGAGGGTGCGGGGTGTCTCGGGCATGGGAACCACTTCCACTACGGGCGCTCCCCCGAACAGGGCGAGCGCGAAATGCTACACGGCGCAAGTGTCGCGGCGACGCGCCGACCCCGGCGCGGCGGACCGCTTAGGGGGAAAATGGTCTCTAGTCGTCCCGGAATCAAGGCCCGGCGCCTCACGCGCCGGTGCCGACGTCTTCGCGCTTGCGGTCCGAGTAGATAAGCAGGGGTTTCGAGCGCTGCTCGACCACGTCCTTGGTGATGACGACTTCCTCGACGCCCACCAGGGTCGGCAGCTCGAACATCGAATCGAGCAGGATGCTTTCCATGATCGAGCGCAAGCCGCGGGCGCCGGTCTTGCGCAGCACCGCGCGCTTGGCCACCGCCACCATCGCGTCGTCGGAGAAGGAGAGGCGCACGTCCTCCATTTCGAACAGGCGCTGGTACTGCTTGGCGAGGGCGTTCTTCGGCTTGGTGAGGATGTCCACCAGCGCCTTCTCGTCCAGGTCGTGCAGGGTGGCAATCACCGGCAGGCGGCCGATGAACTCCGGGATGAGGCCGAACTTGAGCAGGTCCTCGGGCTCCACCTCGGCCAGGATCTTGCCGGTGGAACGCTCGTCGGGTCCGCGCACGTCGGCGCCGAAGCCGATCGAGGTGCCCTTGGTGCGGCCGGAAATGATCTTGTCCAGTCCGGCGAACGCGCCGCCGCAAATGAACAGGATGTTAGTGGTGTCGACCTGCAGGAATTCCTGCTGCGGGTGCTTGCGGCCGCCTTGCGGGGGCACGCTGGCGACGGTGCCTTCCATGATCTTGAGCAGCGCCTGCTGCACGCCTTCGCCCGACACGTCGCGGGTGATCGACGGGTTGTCGGACTTGCGGCTGATCTTGTCCACTTCGTCGATGTAGACGATGCCGCGCTGCGCGCGCTCGACGTTGTAGTCGGCGTTCTGCAGCAGCTTGAGGATGATGTTTTCGACGTCCTCGCCCACATAACCGGCTTCGGTCAAGGTGGTGGCATCGGCCATGGTGAACGGCACCTCGAGGATGCGCGCCAGGGTTTGCGCCAGCAGCGTCTTGCCCGTACCCGTCGGCCCCACCAGCATGATGTTGGATTTGGCCAATTCGACTTCGGACGCCTTGTTGCCGTGGTTGACGCGCTTGTAGTGGTTGTGGACCGCCACCGACAGCACGCGCTTGGCGTGCTCCTGGTCGATGACGTAGTCGTCGAGAACCTTGCAGATCTCCTTCGGCGTGGGCACGCCGTCGCGGGTCTTGACGAGGGTGCTCTTGTGCTCCTCGCGGATGATGTCCATGCAGAGTTCGACGCATTCGTCGCAAATGAACACCGTCGGACCGGCGATAAGCTTTCGCACCTCGTGCTGACTCTTGCCGCAGAACGAGCAGTAAAGGGTGTTTTTCGAATCGCCGCCGCTGAGTTTGGTCATGCCGACTCCACTAGCTCACGCGACCGGGACGCTGCCGCCGTCGCGCGCGTCGAACGACGCTAAAGGATACTCGAATCCGAGGCCGCCAGCAAACCTGCCGCCCGGTAAACTCCGGTTCGGGAGGGTGTTCGATTCCGCACAACCGCCGACGCGCCCATGGCGGTTCCGCGTCTCCATCGGTAGCGAATCTAGCTTCCGCGGCATCAAGGATTGGTTAAAAGCCGGGCTCACGTGGCGACCGGTTTGTCCTCGGTGATTTTAGGCATGTCGGAGCTCGGCCGGGTCGACACGACTTCGTCGATCAAGCCGAACGTTTTCGCCGCTTCGGGGTCCAGGAACTTGTCGCGCTCCATGGCGCCTTGGATGACGTCCAGGGTCTGGCCGGTGTGCTTGGCGTAAATTTCGTTCAAGCGGGCGCGCAGCGACAGGATTTCCCGCGCGTGAATTTCGATGTCCGTCGCCTGGCCCTGAAAGCCGCCCGACGGCTGATGAACCATGATGCGCGAATTGGGGAGCGAGTAGCGCTTGCCCTTGGCGCCGGCGGCGAGCAGCAGCGAACCCATCGACGCCGCCTGGCCGATGCACAAGGTGGCGACCGGCGGACGGATGTACTGCATGGTGTCGTAGATGGCCAGGCCCGCCGTCACCAGCCCGCCGGGCGAGTTGATGTAGAATGAAATGTCCTTGTTGGGGTTCTCCGCCTCCAGGAACAGGAACTGCGCCGTGACCACCGAGGCGACCATGTCGTTGACCGGCCCCACCAGGAAGACGATGCGTTCCTTGAGCAGGCGCGAATAGATGTCGTAGGCCCGCTCGCCGCGCGCCGTCTGCTCGATCACCATCGGAATCAGGTTGCTCATCGCGTTTTCACTCATGGATTCATTGTCCTCGGCCCGCTTTTGCCGACCTGGGCCGAAGGCCCGCGCCGCGCCGCCGCTCGTGCCCATAGCAAGGGTTCGTATCCTTAATAAATCGTTACGCGGCTGACGCAAATCAACCCGCCCCGGCCGTGGCCGGCGTCGGGGGCGATTCCGGATCGCGCATCAGTTCGTCCCGCGCGACTTCGCGCTCGCTCACGTCCGCCACTTCGAGGATGAAGTCCACCGTCTTGTCCTCGAAGATCGGCGCCCGGAGACGCGCCATGGCCTCGGCGTTCTTGCGGAAGAACTCGATCACCTGCCGCTCCTGGCCGGGGAAACGGCGCGCTTCCTCGAACATCGCGCGATTCACCTCCTCGGGCTTCACCTCGATGTTGTTGCGCCGGCCGACTTCCGCCAGCAGCAAGCCCAGCCTGACCCGCCGCTCGGCGATGAGGCGGTACTCGGCCTTGACCTCGTCCTCGGGCTTGCTGCCCGCCTTCATTTCCGCCGCCGCCGCCGGATCTCCCGTCAGTTGCCGCCAGATTTGCTCGAACTCTTGTTCCATCATGCCCGGCGGCACGGCGAAGGTATGGACCGTCGAGAGCGCGTCGAGCAGCGCCCGCTTCAGCCGCGCCCGCGACCATTGCTTCAGCTCCGTATCCAGCCGCTGACGCGCCGCCGTCCGCAACTCGGCCAGCGACGTCAGGCCGAGTTTTTTCGCCAGGTCGTCGTCGATGGACGCCGGGGCCGCCGCGTTCAATTCCTTGACGGTAACGTCGAATCGCGCCGCCTTGCCCGCCAGCTCGCGGTTGCCGTAGTCGGCGGGGAACGTGACCTCCACGTTGACGTGGTCGCCGGCGGCGGCGCCGATCAGTTGATCCTCGAAGCCGGGAATGAAACTGCCGGCGCCGATTTCGATCATCGCGTCCTCGGCGCTGCCGCCGGCGAAGGCCGTGCCGTCGATGGCGCCGACGAAGTCCGCCCGCACCACGTCGCCCTTCGCCGCCTTGCGCGCATCGAGGATGGGGCTGAAGGTCTTGTGCTGCTGCGCCAGCCGTTGCAGCGCGGCGTCGATGTCTTCCTCCGCCACCTTCGCCACCAGGCGCTCCAGCTTGATCTGCCGGAAGTCGCCCAGGTCGATGCTGGGCAGCACCTCGACCGCCATGGTGTATTCGAGGTCGGCGCCTTCCTCGAACTTGGCGATCTCGATGCGCGGCTGCAGCGCCGGGCGCAGTTCGTGCTCGCGGATCGCCTGCTCGGTGGCGCGCGAGACCGTTTCCTCCAGCACCTCGCCCAGCACCGCGCGTCCATACTGTTTGCGCAACAGCGCCACCGGCGCCTTGCCCGGACGGAAGCCCGGTATCCGGACCCGCTTGCTCAACTCGGTCAGTTTCGCCTGCACGCTATTGTCGATGTCGCGCGCGGCAACCGTAATGCGGAATTCGCGCTTCAAGCCATCGTTGACGGTGGGTGTTATTTGCATGATCCACTTCGCGCCGATGGCGCCGGAGGCAAGGGTCCTTTAGCCGGCGACTGCCGCGCTGGTGCGGGCGGAGGGACTCGAACCCCCATGACATCGCTGCCACCAGGACCTAAACCTGGCGCGTCTACCAATTCCGCCACGCCCGCCCGAGCCGGGGCTCGCGCACCCGGCCGGCCGCGCGGAGCGCGCCTGTATAGCACACAAGATTCGCGCGTCACTAGAGTCTATCCAGCGACAGCTCCTAGTCCTTCAAGAGACGCGAAACCGCGTTCGCGGCCGCGATCGTCCCGGCGCCGGTATAGGCCTCGTGGTTGGCCTCGATCTCGTCCAGTTTGTAGTGGTAGTTGACCATCAGCCCGGCCGACTGCGCCAGGCCCGACGGCGACACGTCCGCCAGCCAGTTGACCCGCCCCACGCGCGCGCCGTTGGAAAGGTGGAAATGG